>JADFHU010000400.1 GCA_022567055.1 Planctomycetota bacterium | reverse complement strand
AGCGGTGAATCCACTTCGGATGCTCCCACGCCAACGAGATCCCGCGCGTCCTCGGGGCGCTGGGCGTAGTGTTCCTCCAGCTTTGTAAGTCGAGTTTGAAGCAGGGCCAATTCCCGTTTCCGCGCCGGTCGAAGCGTGATCCGCTGGAAGGCTGCCTCCAGGGAATCGGTGTTTGAAGCCAGCGATCTGGCCGCTTCCACGTAACCGATGTCGTTCATCAGGGTCAGCGCTTGCAGCGGTGTGTTGGTGCGAAAAGGCTTCACTTCGCAGGTGAGGCGTCTGGCTTCGTCGAAGAACACGGTTGGCGCGGCGGTCCGCCGCCAAAAGGTGTAGAGAGAACGGCGGTAAAGATCGTCTCCCGTTCCCGGCACGTAGACCTTTTTGCCGAATGAGGCTTCTTTCCAAATGCCCTCCGGCTGATAAGGCCTGACCGAGGGGCCGCCCAATGTTGGGACCAAGAGTCCGGATGCCGCGAGCGCCTGATCCCGCAGCATCCACGAAGGCAGGCGATACCTGGGACTGCGAGACAGCAGTCGATTGTCTGGATCCTTCTCCAACTTGCGCGCAGATATCGTGGGAGACTGCCGGTAGACCTGGCTGGTCAGGATCTGTCGCAGAAGATGTTGCACATCCCAGCCGCTTTCGATGAAGTCCGAGGCGAGCGTGTCCAGCAGTTTCGGATGAGAGGGGCGTTCGCCCTGCGTGCCGAAATCTTCACTCGTCTTGACCAGACCTACGCCGAAGATCATTTGCCACAGACGATTCACCGTCACTCGGGCCATCAAGGGATTTTCGGGACTGACGAGCCAACGGGCGAGGGCGAGTCGATCGGCCTTCACGTCTTCGGGTAGTTGGCCCAGGGCGGCCGGGAGAGCGGCGCTTACCTCGGCCCCCGGGCGGGTGTAGAGGCCGCGCTCAAGAACGAAGGTGGGTCGCAGCTCCTTTTGATCCGCCATCACCATGACGCGGACGCTATCGGCTTTCAATCTCCTTAAGGATTTCCCGACAGCTTCAAACGCCTTCTTCAGTTTCTCGTCGTCGGGAGATTCCTCGGATCTCTGCCTGGCCTCCTCCAGTCGAGTGGTGAGATCTTTCTCTCTCCGAACGTCACTCTCGCTGGGCAGTTCGAGGAAGGGCGGGGTCTTGGGGTCGCCTCCTTTGCCGTCCACCGGTGTTTGATTGAAAAATGCGAAGAGGGCGTAGTAGTCTTGCTGGAGGATGGGATCAAATTTGTGATCGTGGCAGCGGCTGCACTCCATGGTGAGGCCGAGCCAGGTCGTCGCCATCGTCTCGGTCATGTCGAAGACGTACTCGACGCGGTTTTCTTCCGGAATGCGCCCGCCCTCACCGTTGATCGGATGGTTTCGGTTGAAGGCCGTCGCCAACACCTGCTCCTGCGTCGGATCGGGGAGAAGATCTCCCGCCACCTGCCAGAGCGTAAACCGGTCCCAAGTCAGGTTCTCATTGAATGCCTTCACCACCCAGTCCCGCCAGGGCCACATGGTGCGGGTGTTATCTCCCTGATAACCGTTGGTGTCCGAGTAACGGCTTGCCGCCAGCCAGTCCCAGGCCATGCGCTCTCCGTAGTGCGGGGAGGCAAAGAGTCGATCGAGCAAGGCATCAATCGCCGCCGCCTCGTCCTGATCGTATGCCGTGAGAAACGCATCCATCTGTCTGCTTGACAGCGGAAGTCCGGTAAGATCCAACGCATAACGCCGCGCGAGGGTCCGTGGACCCGCCGGGGGGTTCAGGGAGAGCCCAAGCGGTTTGAGCTTTTGTTTGATCCAGTGATCCACCGGATTCAATCCCGGTTCCAGGTCAGGCTTCCGCAGCGCTTGAAAGGCCCAATGGCCCTCATAGGTTGCACCCTGCTCAATCCAATCCTGCAGCAAGCCCTTCTCCGGCTCAGTCAGCTTGAGGTGAGATTCTGGTGGGGGCATCAGGTCGTCCGGATCATCTGTCACGATTCGGCGGATGAGTTCACTGGCCTCCGGATCACCGGGTACGATGGCTGCGTAGCCGCCCAGATCCCTCGTCGCCCCCTCCCGTATGTCCAGCCTCAAATCCACCTTACGCGCGCCATCGTCGAAGCCATGGCATTGAAAGCAATTGTCGGAGAGAACGGAACGAATATCCCGATCAAAGGAGAGTCTGTCGCTTCCGGCGAAAGACGTCGGGAGGGAGAAAGAAAGGACAACGATGCAGCCGGAGATCGCATTCATAATTGCTTCATGGGGACAATTCCCCGTCAGGTACAGATGGCAAGACAAAGATTATCCCTTGCTCATCAACTCCATGAGAACAACGACAGTTGCCTCCACTCCCGCTTTGATAGATGGCTCTGGGGATATTTTGAACTGTGGGCTGTGGTGACTGGGAATGGCCGGTCCACCTGCCTCCGCCCGCTCAATGTCTGCCTTCGGTGTACCGCCAACAGAAAAATACACGCTGGGGATATAGGGATCGGTTGTGAAGAAACCGAAATCTTCGGCGCCCATTCCGGTTTCCGACGGCTCGATCACGGCATCCGCGCCCATTTTCTCAACCAGCACGCCTTTGAGGCGGCGGGCGAGGCCGCTGTCATTGTAGGTGGGCGGATAAGAGAACTCGTCCACCACTACCTCGGGTAGCTTATCTTCCGGCAGACCCGCGGTGCGAGCGGTACCCTTGGCGACTCTTTCAATAGCCGACAGCAATTGTGCCCGGACCTCGGGGTTGAGACTTCTAACCGTCAACTGTAGGTGAGCACGGTCCGAAATAATATTGTGTTTGGTGCCGGCATGGAAAGACCCCACGGTGATGACGCCGGAATGTCTCGGTGCCAACTCACGGCTGATGATGGTCTGAAGATTGATGATGATCTGAGCCCCAATCACAATGGGATCCTTACCCTGATGAGGATAGGCTCCGTGGGCACCTATACCATGAACGATAATATCAACTGTGTCTGCCCCCGCGTAGGGTGAGCCTTCATCCACGGTTATTTTTCCGGCTTCAGAGTCCGCGTCCACGTGAAAAGCAAAAGCATAATCAGGTGTTCCAAAACGCTTCCAGATATCATCATCCCTCATGGCCCGGGCGCCTGGCCCTTTTTCTTCCGCGGGTTGACCGATTAGCATGAGTGTACCCGACCATTGGTCGCGGGTGTTCGCCATGTACCTCGCGGTACCCACCAGACTTGTGATGTGTACATCATGACCGCAAGCGTGCATCACACCCACCCTGTTCCCGTCCCAGTCTTCCATCATGACGGTGGAAGCATTTGCCAGACCCGACTGTTCTACCACTGGCAAGCCATCCATGTCTGCACGCATCATCAGCATGGGTCCAGGACCGTTTTTCATGATGGCCACCACGCCCGTTCCACCGACCCCTTCAGTGACCTCATATCCTACCGCTCGCAATTCCTCCGCAAGGCGTTTCGCCGTCTTGAACTCCATCAGGGACAATTCGGGATTGCGGTGAAAATGGTCCCACAGTGGCGCCAGGTAAGCTTGATAGTCTTCGGCAATTGCCTCGGAAAGTTCGGATGCCTGCATGGACGTGCCCACAAGCACTATTGAAATGGTAAACAATATGGCGGAGATTTTTTTCATAATGGGCCGGTCCTGGTATCTTTGGTTTTCGCCTTTTGATGGCATCTGGATCTACGATTGCTGGGGCCTTGGCTCACTCGGACAATTCATCACAGATTGCCTCCGAAAACCCTCACGTCTGTACTGATAGGAGTTTTTATGATAGGAACCATTGAAATGATTATACGCCCGAGGGGAAAGCCGATCAATGGAAAACACCCCCGGACCGCCATGCCGGCTACTGGGGCAGTTGCAGGTGGGGTGCTTCCGGTACAGATGTGTTCGTCACGGAAAGACAGGACCAGCACTAAACGGCAATTTGATCTTGTCTGAGACCAACAAATATCCCTGGTTGAGCAAGCACTACGAGCGTCTGCTCTCTCTGCTATCTGAACAGCCTACTTGAATTAATATCCACTCGGGCGGTATAATCACTCCTGTCGGTGAAGACCAAATTTCCCAACGGCTAATTCCGAGAGGCTAATAACATGGTAAAAAGAAGAGAGTTTATTAAGAAAAGCGTCATTGGGACTGCCGGAACTGCCATTGGGTTCAGCGCTAAATCCTATGCTTCAATCATGGGTGCGAATGAACGCATCCATTTGGCGGTTATTGGTATCCGCAACCAGGGTACGGTACACATCAATCGCTATTGTGGACTGAAAGATAGCCATAATGTCGTTGTGAAGACCCTCTGCGACACGGATGAACTGCTATTTGAACCGGCTTCGAAAATCGTCGCACAAAAGACTGGGGTGAAGCCATCGACAGAATGGGATATGCGTAAAGTATTGGATGACAAGGATATCCATGCCGTGTCAATCGTTACACCGAATCATTGGCACGCACTCGCAACCATCTGGGCTTGCCAGGCAGGTAAACATGTTTATGTTGAAAAACCGGCTTCCCATAATATTTGGGAAGGACGGAAAATGGTTGAGGCGGCCCGCAAGTATAAGTTAAGAGTTCAGGTAGGACTTAATAACCGTTCGTCTCACAACGTGATAGAGGCGATTGAGTTTCTGCATGATGGTGGTATCGGCGACGTTTTCATGGCCCGTGCCCTTTGCTTCAAAGCGCGCGATTCATATGGCATTGCCGAAGATAGTCTGCCACCTGCCACATTCCATTATGATCGATGGTTAGGACCCGCTCCTTATCGCCCTTATAACGAAAAACGGAGTCATTACAGGTGGCACTGGTATTGGGACACCGGAAATGGGGATACTGGAAACACGGGACCCCACCAACTCGATCTTGCCCGTTGGGGCATGAACAAAAACGAACACCCGGTTTCAGTATACTCTGCCGGCGGTATTTACGGATTACATCAGGAGGAGGGTCCATTGGAAACTCGGACTCCCGGGGTCATGGTGTATGGCGGAGTAGAAACCTATGGCCGTGATAAGACGTCGCAGGAAACTCCCAATACGCAAACAGCCGTATTCAAATACAGTGATGGGAAAATGCTCGAGTTTGAAACCCGGGGCCGATATACCAATCATGAGGGAAGCCGAGGTCAGAAAGTCGGAAATATTTTCTACGGCACGGAAGGATGGCTCGAAATCAGTGGGTCTACATGGAAGGCATTCCGAGGACGGGAAAGAGACTCTTTTGCCGGTTCAAAAGAAGGCGGAAGACGCCGAGATGGTAATCATTGGAGCAATTTTCTTGATGCCGTACGCTCTGGTAAGGACGAGGACCTTCACAGCGATATCCATGAAGGCTTTTATTCAACGACACTTCCTCACCTGGCCAATATCTCTTATCGTCTTGGCCGCATGCTGAAATTCAAGGGAGATGACGAAAAGTTTTCCAACGATCCTGAAGCAGATGCAATGCTGACACGCGTTTATCGCGTTCCTTATGTTGTCCCGGATAAAGTTTAAGGGGCGTACTAGGCTGGAGTTTCGCGGTTTTTGAATTATAGTTCCAGCTCGGCCCACAGAAATGCAAAAAAAAGCTGGACACGTAGAAGGCCAGCGGCTATGGTCTCGGTATGATCGAAAACGGTTCAGAGAACCACCGATACTGTGGCCGGGTTTTCACGTCTGCTGAGATTCAGTTGATCCGTGAGCTAATCGCTGCCGAGCCCAAGAGCCACCGTGCTCAACTTTCTCGTGATGTTTGCGATAAGCTCGGCTGGCTACGTCCGGATGGCCGCCGCAAAGATATGTCATGCCGCGTTGCCATGTTGCGAATGGAGAGGGACGGCCTTAT
>JADFHU010000399.1 GCA_022567055.1 Planctomycetota bacterium | reverse complement strand
TTCTGCAAATGCTTGGTCTACCATCACAATTCCTCGGGCTTAAAGCTGATGAATCCCACGTAACCACTGGGCTCGAGGCCATACAGGAGCATGCCTTGCCTTGTGTCCCGTGTGTGATTTAGATGAAGTCGATCTTTGTCGATGGATGTTTTTCCTGAGCGGACCGCGTTGCCGAGATCAACATTGAACTCGTCATAACGGAAGCGCGCCCAGTTCTTGGACAGCCGATTGGCGACGCGGCGTAGCGGAAGCTCGTCGCCCGGAGATTTCTTCTCTTCGCGGAGAGCCGCCTTATAGGCTTTTCGAAGACCGCCTAGGAAGCGCTTAGGGTCCCGCTGGGTTTCGAACAGTCGCCTGACCTCTGCCTGAAGATGTGCGACGAGCGGATCGACGTCCAATGGGATGGTGGCAGATTTCGCGTCTCGGGGTGTGACTTGCGCTTCGAGTTTTCTCTCGTCGACGACCGTCTGGATGAACTCTCGAATCGAGTATTTCGGGTGTCGGGAGTTTGAGTCGAGCTCTACGCCCGCCGCATCACAAGCCCAGCCTTCTTGGCCAGCGCCCCAGAACACCGCTACGCGCTCGACCCAATTCTCAGGCTCTTGGATCGGCACCTTTGTGGGTAGTTTACCTCGCGTAACCATAATCTTCTTCCGATTGTCAGGGAGATGGTCATATGCATATTTGAGGGCCTCGCTGGCACCCGCGTAATAACACTCGGCATCTTGCTCGCAGGTCACCACCAACGCCGCGGATTCGGTGGACTACTACAAGATCATCGGCGGCTTTTCGTCGCCCAACTATCAACAGGGTGTTGTGCCCTACTCCTTTGAGGGCGGCGCCCTGAACTTCGTCAACGGTGTGCCGGTTCCAAGCAACCAAACCCAACCTGTTACGACCCCTCCCAACGCCAGCGTCGACAACACTGGAGATGCCCAGCTCGGCTGGGTTGGTGAATCTTTTCAACAAATGTATTTGGATGAGGTGGAGGTGTTCAACCGAGCGCTGACAGATCCGGAGATCCAGGCCATCCTGGTCAGGCTCAAGAGCGATCTGCTGGAAGTCTTTCAGGCGGTGTGTGAGGAGCGGCTGGACGAGATCACGCTTGTATGGGATCCCCGCCCCGCCGTGTGTGTGGTCATGGCGTCCGGTGGTTATCCCGGGGACTACGAAAAGGGTAAAGAGATTAGCGGTATTGAAGAAGCGGAGCGGCTCGATGACGTCGTCGTTTTTCACGCGGGCACGAAACAGCAGGGTGACAAGGTGCTGACCAACGGCGGTCGCGTCCTGGGCGTGACAGCCTTGGGTCAGACAACCCGCGAAGCACAGGCCAGGGCCTATGAGGCAGTCGAACGGATCACATTTGAAGGCGCCTATTACCGTAAGGACATCGCGAACAAGGCGTTCACGTAACCTGGAAGCGGCAAATTCGTTTGCCTTACGTTCTATGAAAGCTAGGCGGGCAGCAGAGTGAAGGCCAAAGATCGCAAGAGACGTCGGTTGCGTTGGCTGTGGCCGGTCGTGGCCTTTCTGGTGTTGCTCGGATCCGGGCACGCCTTCGTGCTCTGGAATTTACCCACTATCGCCAGACGCCAGATCGCCCGCTTGACCAACACCACCATCGAGGTGGAGTCCTCTAGCATCAGCTTGGAAGGCGCCGTTGAGATCATCGGATTGGTGGTTCGGCCCAAGGTTAAAGCCGACTACGACAATACCATCCTGCGCGCGCAGTCCGTGCACGCCGTCTTCAGCAAGGCGAGCCTCTTCTTCCTCCGCCCCAAACTACAGGACATCACGGTGCGGGACTTTGTGCTGAACACCCAGTTCGACCTGGACACCGGCCGCTGGAATGTGTCCGATCTGGCCATCAACATGGCCGGTGGTCGTGGCGCACAGATGCCCAGAATCAGCTTGGAAAAGGGTACGCTCCGCTACAGCAGGGTGTCCGACCAAGTGGAAGATCTGGCCCTGGCCATCCCCATTGACGCCCTGTTCGAACTCAATCAGATGACAGAGAACGGATTCAAGTTTGAGATCAAGACGGGGCCGATAGTCGAGCAACTGGGCCAAAGCCGCCTGGAAGGGTATTGGAAGCCGGGACTCGTGACTCTGACCGGCGGCATTTCTTCTCAAGATACCCCCTCCAGCAAGCGCGTGTGGACCATCAACGCGATGGCAGCCCAGCTCACCTATGACCCCGCCGCCGACTACGAATTCAACATGAGCATCCGTAGGCTGGAGACCAGCCGTCGAATCGAGTCGGACACCCTCAGTCTAATTCCTCGGCTCTTTGGCCAGGGCAGCGACCCGGTCGCCCGCGTCCAAGGCTTCTTGCATCGCTATCAGCCCGCAGGCACGGTCGATATTCGACTCTCCGCGAAGGGGAACTCAGCCAAACTGGGGGGCAGCATGGTCGAAGGATGGGTCGACTGTATTGACGTCTCTGTGTTAGATCTCAAATTCCCCTATCGCATGGATCACCTCGCCGGCAGAATCCATTTCTCCAATGAAGGTTGGCACACCGCCGGACTCACGGGTCAACACGACGACATCCCCCTGCTCATCCGCTTCTCGAGAAAGGGGACCGGAGCGGACCGGGAATACACCGTCACTCTTTCCAGTGACAGGATGATCTTGAACGACGAACTCTATAACGCGCTGAGTCCCCGCAACCAAAGGCTTTGGTCGCTGGCGAATCCGAGCGGCCCCGTAGGCTTTCAGTATGACCACAGCTACTCCAAAGCAGAGGGCCGACATCAATCCCTCTCCGTCACCTTCAAGGGCACCGACGCCACCTATCGAGGCTTTCCCTATCCCCTCCAGAATCTCACGGGAAAGGCGGTATTTCAACACGACCGAATCGAGTTCTCAGGCGTCCGGACAAATGGGCTAGCCCACGAAATCACGGTGGATGGTAGGATCCTCAATCAAAACACCGAGTCTTCCGACTACGACCTGACCATCCGGGCAACCGGGATTCCCGTGGACGACACCCTGCGACAGGCGCTACAACAGACGCTCCGGCCCGAGATCCAGTCGGTCCTGGAGGACCTACAATTGCAGGGGACAATCGGCGCCAACATCTTCGTTACCTCCAAACCGGACGATCTCGGTCCCCACTTTGCAAACGAGATCTACTTCCAGGGCGCCTCCCTGGTCCTTCCCTACCAGAAGCTGGCCATCGGCGAGCTTCGAGGCGGGCCCGTTACCATCGGTTCCCGGTCTCTCGAGATTGAAGCCGTCCAGGGTGTTTTCGGGAGGGACCCTGTCTCCGTGGCAGGCACGGTCATGTTGGGGGATGCGGCGCAGCTCGACGGGTACCACCTCAGGGTTCAATCCCCCCGACTCTCCGTAGAGAACGCCCGGAAAGCGCTTGGGGAGCAGGTCAACAAATCAATCGATTGGTTTTCACCGTCGGGAGACATCGCTCTCGATCTCACGCTGCAAAAACCGGCCCAACAGTCGCGTCCTCGATACCAGGCCGAGGTCCGTTTCTTGGGCACCGCTGTCACGCCGGAGGCCTTTCCCTATCCCTTCACAGATCTGACCGGTGGATTCACGGCAGACGCCAACACCGTCATCCTCCGAGACATCGTTGCCCGTCCCATGAAGGGTGACACGTCTCGAACGCAAGTGCACGGTCTAAGCATCAACGGCCGCATCGACCTAAAACAGGGGGCGATGAACACAGCGGAGATCCGGCTCACGGCCCCCAACTGGCCTTTGGACCGGGAGACCCTTCTCGCCCTGCCTCAGGAACTGTCCGATGGTCTCCTGCATTTCGCTCCTACCGGATCGGTCTTACTCGATCCAGCGGAGATTCGTCTCGTCAAGCGCCCAGACGGCGCCGTCCAGTTTAGCTATGACATGACCCTCCACTCCAGAGATTGCCGGTTCAAGGCCGTCGGCACAGAGGGCCGCTACACCGGGTCCATTCAAGTCATAGGGCAATACCACAGCAAGGAGGGACTCGAAAAGGCCTCCATCGCCATGAACGCCCAAAGCCTGACCATCAAAGAGAAGACCGCGGAGAACATGCAGGCACTGATTACTTACGACCCGGATCAGAAGATCTGGCAGTCCAACGACATCCTCGCAGACTTCTATGGCGGCCGGCTCCTGGGACGACTACAACACCAACGCAGGGCGGATGGCACGACCCAGGTGGGCCTGCAACTGGGCCTTACCCAAAGCGACTTTGGCCGATTCATGGCACGCCCCTCCGAGGGCCTTTCAGAAACAGAGCCGGCGTCACAGGGCGTCCTCAACGCGGAACTCAGTTTGATGCTCTCCCCAGGTGACGAAGCCGCGCGGAGAGGACGCTGCTCATTCACCATCACGGATATGCGTGTGGGTCGCGCCACGCTGCTGTCTCAACTTCTGTCGACGCTCCAACTCACCGAGCCGAGTGACCACCAATTCGACAGCCTACTGCTTGACGGCTACATAAAGGGAGACCAACTCGTCATCGACAAGGTTGACATGTCAGGCGAATCCGTGGCGTTCTGGGGCAGGGGACACCTCAACCTCCTGACCGAAAACATAGAGCTGCAACTCAGCGCCCGGGGCAAACGACTGGCCTATGCCGAGCCTAGCCTCATTCAGTCGCTGACGGAGGGGGTTGTCGGCGCCGTAATGCGGGTGAATATTACCGGCACCTTGTCGTCACCCAGAGTCGTCCCCCAAGCTTTGCCCATGATCGAAGATTCCCTCAGGCGCCTGACTCCCTCTGCACATTAGGCTGTGTCCCGCCGGAGCCTATATCCTCAATCCCGCGATCGTCGCCTCAAAAACCATTGTGCCGTCCACCACACCCTGAACGTCGAAAATGTGTTTTCGACTCGTGATCTTGGTACAGTGTGCCAGTAGCATGAGCCTGGAACCCGGCGCCACGGTTGAACGGAACTTGGCCGAATCGATCCCTCCAAAACCGATAAAGCCCTCTGTCCCCAGCGCATGCTTGGTATAAAAGCATATCAACTGGGCGGCCGCCTCAATCATGATGACGCCCGGCATGAGGGGACGACCCGGGACATGCCCACGGATCCAAAACTCCTGGTCGGTCACTTCCTTGTAACCGAGAATCAAGTGCCTTTCAGTATCCTGCCAAAGTATGCCGTCAAGTTGCTGCATTTCAAAACGCTGGGGGTTGACCTGGTTGATGGTCGCTTGGTCGTAGATCGGCTCAGCATGAAGGTTAAGAAGGGAAAGATCGAAGAGAAAGGAAGGAGGCATTGACACTCTCTGGTAATATGGGTAGCCAATCTACGAGAAGACGTATCTATCGTGAACTGCACAGAGACGGTCTGTTCACCTCGAATGGTGGTGCTCCGGTGGAGTCGTTGCAAAAACTACGTAACGGATCTCAATTCGAGGACTTTGTTGCGGACTTCTTGAGCGGCGTGCTTGATATCCTGCATCTGCTTGCGGACTCGCGTCCCAGCCGCCTTGTTTCCCCCTTCTGCCTTATTGATATCCATCTCAATCTCAGCAATCAACACCTTTAGTTTCTCATATTCTTGCATCCAAACAAACCTCCAAAGGGTTAATGAATAGAGTGGTGGCGAGGGTACAGACCTGAAAATGTTTTGTCAAAGAAAAATAGCTATTTCTGGGCCAAAAACATGGAAAAAGATAGGATACCGATACGCCTCACGGACCTCGACCGTGGCATCGGCTCCATACGTTAATTTGGGCGAAGTGGAATGATCTCCGGCTTCCCGAACCCTTTCGGCGGCTTGACCTCAAACAGGCCTATATCCACCTTCTCGTTGACCTTCGCCTGTAAGAAGCGAATACGCGTGATGTCCCCTTCCGAT
>JADFHU010000398.1 GCA_022567055.1 Planctomycetota bacterium | reverse complement strand
CAGGGTCCAATTCATCATCGGCGCGAGTCTACTCAACCCCCAGTAGGGTGTCAACTGAGAAGCGCGACCGAGGACGGTCGCCAGTGATCAGTGGTCGGCTTTACCGGCAACGCAACCGATTACTGATTACTGGTTTTACTGATTACTGATTTTACCGAATACAAGCCGGATTGTCCGGATCGTGGATGCAGTTGACCAGCCAGTTCTCCGCCATCAAGGCAAAGTCGGCGCTGTCGACCTGGCAGTCTCGGTTCAGGTCGCCCGCAAGTTCAAAGGGGCAGTCGACCTGAATGTAGAAGTGTTCTTCCTGATACCATTTGCCCAGGATATTGGATCGACCGGCCACGGCAAAGACCACTTCATACACGTCCAAGGGCGTGTAGGGATCCAGCCGCAGATCGAAGTGGTAGGTGACGGGGGTCTCACTGTTGGGAATACCGCCGCCCTTGCCATCGTCCTTGGTAAAGTAGGGCTGATTCGGTCCCTCATGGCGGGTCCACGGGTTGTTGGGGTCGTTGGCCTCGCTCCAGAGGAGCAGGTGGTTAGGATCTTTGGCGACGGCACCGTCGTCCAGGTTTTTGAGCTGAACGGCGAAGAGATCACTGCCGGTCAAGATGGTTGCCGAGAGGGTGACCACCTCGCCCGGCGCCGTGAGGTAGGTCCTTAGGGGACGGACGCCAATATCCATCAGGAAGTCTTCCTCGGTGACGCGCAGGCGGTTCATCAGGACCCTCTCGTGGCAGGCACTACAGTTGTTGTTTCGTGTCGTGGCCTGCGGGGGTGTGGCAGACACTACGTTGGCCGTCATCGAATTGATCAGGAATACGCCGACTACGATGAACCCTGTTATTCTGATGCTCATGCTCATTGCCTTCGCGGAAAAACTAGGAAACTGGGGAAACGCCACACCGTCGCGGTACTCCAAATACCGCGCGTACGCCCATTATACCCGATTTCGATTCATGCTCCAAACGGGGACCCCAGTCCACGAGCTGGGAGGAGTACCTTTGGAGGTCCTCGGATTACCATTTGCCCTCTACGGCTCTTTATGCTTATATAGAGCCTCCTTATGAAAACCGTAACGCCATTCAAATGTCATGTTTTTGTCTGCGTCAACGATCGTCAGGGCGAGAAGTACTCCTGTGCCGATGACGGCGGGCCGGCGATTCGAGCCCTGCTCAAGGCCAAGGCGGAGGAACGCTGGGACAATGAGGAGGTACGTGTCACGCAGAGCCAGTGCCTAGGCCCCTGCAGGCTAGGACCCAACGTGGTCCTGTACCCGCAGAACATATGGTTTACCGAGGTAAAGTTGGAGGATGTGGAGATGATTCTGGATGAAATTGAGCGTGTCATGCAAACGCCCTAACATGCACAACATTGGGAAGGGTACATTATGAACAGTCGTCGCATTTCAATGAGTCTGGTGTTGGCCGTCGCGGGTTTGGGGACACTCTTTCTCCTTGCCACCCTGTCCTCTGGAAATACCGGTAGTCAGGAGTCTCAAGGACAGGCCTCGGCGGTGACCGTCTGGGAATATGCCCAGCTTGAATACCATGGCACCCTCAGGAAAAAGGGATCTCATCATGCTTGGCAATGGATCTCATCGGAAGAGGGCGTGGTGATTTTTCAGGGCCGAAGTGAAATAGCCACCATAAGAGATCTCTGTCACAAGATTTCCAAGACGCCTGTTGATTTCAAATCGAGTCAAGCCCGCGACACGCACATCATTCTGCTGGACACCATTGGCAAAAAAGGCTGGGAGATGGTCGATCATTCCCAGGAGATAAAGGATCTGGAGTTGGATCCACGGTCGAGTGGTTCTGTTAAACTCCCCGTGACAACATCGGTCACCTGGCGCTGGTCCTTTAAGCGGCCCAGGTGACACATCCTTGACTTTTGGTTGAATGCTTGGATCCATGATTCCTTGACGCGGAGGTGAAAGGCTTTGCTCAGTTCTCTCCGCCCAAAAACGAATTCCGACTCTCGCAATTCGAAACAAGCACGAAATGCCCAATGAGGGAAACTCTAAACCGAGGATTATCTTTATCGATAACGGGACTTTTTTCCGCGTTTCAGTCATTGGCATATTGTGGTTTTGAGTTTGTTTCGTATTTCGATAGTTGGATTTGACATCGCGCATCCGGCTAGGGCTGTGACCTCCTTTCCGGTCCCTTGGCGGCTAGGCGATTTCGGAGACACACCTTGCACCTGACCTTGCAGGACATAGAAGAAGGCCCAGCGCGGCATCATGTCATCTTTCGCTGCGTGGCAGGCAGTCGAATGTATGGGACCGTTCACGCCGCAAGTGACACGGACATCCGTGGTATCTTCATGCTACCGGCCTCAGCCTATCTCACTATCGAGGAGACGCAAGGGCAGGTGATGGACAAAAAACATGACAGGGTCTACTACGGCATCCGCCGCTTTATCGAGCTGGCCATGCGTGCCAATCCCAATATCATCGAGCTTCTCTTCGCGCCCAAAGACTGCGTCCAATGGGAGTCACCCACCTTTGAGACCTTGGCCGAGCATCGGCACCTGTTCCTGAGCAAACGCTGTTTTCAGTCCCACATGGGTTATGCCCGGGCCCAGATCAAACGCGCCCGGGGACGTCACAAGTGGGTCAACAACCCCCAGCCCGAGGCGGCCCCGCGACAAGAAGAATTCTGCTGGTTTCTACCTCGCGACGCGGATCAGAAGAGACCTTTTCGCCCTCTCCTGCTGCGCAAGGCGGAGATCGACCTGTCCCAATGTCACTGTGCCGCGCTCGAGCGCAGTCCCGATGTGTTTCGCCTCTACCACTACGGCGCCGAGGCCAAGGGGGTCTTTCGCGACGGATCTCCGGTCTGCGAGTCCATTCCTCTGGAGGATGAGCAGACACGCTGCATCGGTCTGTTGATCTACCAGCGCAGCGTCTACGAGCGGGCCCTGCGAGACCATACCAACTACTGGCAGTGGCGCAGGGAACGGAACGATGCCCGTTGGCAGTCCCAAGAGCGGGGAGAGATGGACTACGATGCCAAGAACATGATGCATACCTTTCGCCTCTTGCTGTCCGGCATGCACCTGCTGGATCAGGGAGAACCCCTGGTCCGCTTCGAAGGAGAGGCCTTGGCCTTTCTCATGCGGATTCTCTCGGGGGACTATGTCTATCGGGAACTGATCGAGATGGCGGAGGAGCACCTGAAACGCTTTGAAGCGAGTCGCGCCCTGTCGCCTCTGCCGGAGAATGTCGATCGCAAGGCCATCGGTACTCTCTTCGAGGCGATGACACACCAATGGGAAAGCGAGCATCATGGATAGGGGCTCAAACCGCCTTCAAGGCGACGTTGGCGGGGGCCTTCTCCAGAACACTGCCCAGATCGGCCAGATAACTCGAAAGTTTGTCGAGTTCCTCTGACGCTATGACGGGGATGTTTGAGCTGCCCTGGCCGTCCAGCGCATCGACGACATACTTGATCGTCAGCGCGTCCACATCACGGGCCGGCTGGTAGCCGGTCTCCCGATCCTCCTCCGGCTTGACCACTTCGGCCAAGACCTCGGCCTCGACGAGTTCGTAGAGTATCTTGCGCACCAGGCGGATGGGGATTTCGAGTTTTCTGGAGACCTGCGTCGCGTCACACGCCCCTTGCCCGGCGCAGAACTGCTTGACGATATGGTGAGCGATCAGGAGCGACAACAGTCTCTTAAAGGAAGGACTGATGTCCAGACAGTCTTGATCGAATTCGTAGATTTTTACGTTCTGCACGGCGAAGGATATCTCCGCACCAAACAGTACGATCAGCCAACTGACGTGCAGCCAAATCATGAAGAGCGGCAGGGCGGCAAAGCTACCGTAGATGGCGCCCGATCTGGCTACGCCAATCTGGAGGTGAACGTAGGTCCACTGCGAGAGGTGAAAAATCGTACCGGCGACGATGCCACCGACCAAGCCTGCCCGGAACTTGACTTTGGTGTTGGGCATGAAGATGAAGATAAAAATGAAGCTCACCCAAATGGTGGCGTAGGGCAGGAGCTTGAGCGACAGCAGGACGGCGGGCGCCAGGGCCCGGAACGCAGAGGTCTTTTCGGCCAGCACGAGCACTTGACTGTTGACGACGACCGTCAGACTACTGGCCAGAACCAGCAGTATGGGACAGATCAGCACGATCGATAGATAGTCACTGAACTTCCGGCCAAGGGACCGGGATCGCTTGACGCCCCAAATGCCATTAAAGGATTCCTCAATGTCCCCCAGGACCTTCACGATGGTCCAGAACATGATGACCAGCCCAATGGTAGCCACCAGGCCGCCGTTGGCGCTCTGCAGCATAGAATTGGCAAAATCAATTGTCTTTTGCGCGATCGTCTCTTGATCCGGGAATCCCGCTCTCACCAGTGCCTCAACGCGTTCCTCCAAGCCGAAGCCCTTGGCAATGCCAAAGACCATTGCCAGCAGGGGCACGATGGAGAGCAGAGAGTGATAGGTCAACGCCGCCGCCCGAAACTTGCATTTGTCCTCGCCGAAGCGGCGAAAGGCCAATGCGATTACTTGAGCCTGTCGGATGAAGAAGGCCGTAGGCCGGGAATAGTCGCTGAGACGTAGTCTCCAAATCTCTGTTTTGAAAAACGTCACTGTCTTCGACAACATGGGTGACCCCGTACTCAATGGTCTCTGGAAAAGACAATCTGAAAGGATACCATCATAGCAGGATGTCGCGTGATTTGAAATGCGGAATCGGTAATCAGTAATCAGTGACCAGTAATCAGTAATCGATAATCGGTTCGGCCTGAAGACTGATTCGTCGGGTCAATGACTCGGTTTTTCGGAAAGGTCTGGAAGATTCCTTTGGGTCCACTCTTCAACTTGCACTGCCAACAGCTTGGCAATTCGAACCATGTCTTCAACTTCCGTATCTGTTATTCTCCCGGCAGCATCATAGTCAGCGATGTTTCTCTTTCTCCGAGCCTGGTCCAGGAATCTTGCAATCTGATTAATGGGTTCTCCCATGGCCAGCTTAAGGCATTCAAACGTCGTGTTGTGTGCACCAAGCCCCTTGACTCTATAGCCGGTGCAGGCGATGACCATTTTCGAACTCTGGAGCGCCGCATTGTACGCCGTCGCAAACCGTCGGTCTGCGGACAAGCCGTCAATCTCTGCGTCTGCGAGATCCCGAGCCACCACTCCCCGGAGCTCGCTTATTTCCGAACCAGACGTTGTGTGTTTCCCGATCCGGCCTCTATAGATTAAGTCGTTCCAGGTCATCCTGAGTTCCGATTAGGAATATCTTGTGTGGAGAATCAGAAACAGAACACACGAAGTGGTTCTTGGCGCTCCGCTTCGCTTGCCACTCCTTCACTGAATAAACTGTGGCATTAATCTCCCTGCCCGTTTTTTCTTGAGTGTCGTTTATTGCGTCTACCATGTCCACCGATCGACATGAGCCAATCACAAGAAGATCCACGTCGCTGCTGGAATGGGCGGTTCCCTGCCCAAAACTTCCGTAGACACAGGCGACCTGAATCTTCGTTGACAACGGTTCAAGAGATCTCTTCAGTATTTCAATGACCCCTGTTGTTTTTCTTAGCAGTGCGCAGAGATCCGGCAGGAAAGGGCATTCCCGATTGGCCTGATAGTAGGTGCGGTTGCCGTCGAGCGTTTTCGATATGATCTCAGCCTCGGTAAGACCGGTGAGTTCTCTTCGTACGGTGCTGATACCGAGGCCGGTGCGTCGCCCCATATCGCGAAGATACCAGCGTTTGCCTGGATCATCTAACAATAGGGCCAGCGTCTTCGTGCGAACTTCAGGGAAGAGCCAGTCAATAGGTCTTTTTTTCTTTGTTC
>JADFHU010000397.1 GCA_022567055.1 Planctomycetota bacterium | reverse complement strand
CAGAACGATAATTTGCATGAGGCCAAACTGCTCCACCTCAGCAGTGAAAAAGCCGTACTTGGCCTGGGTTGGTCGCCAATCTGGGATTTTCAGGAAACGATCAATATGACGGTTGACTGGTACCGACGCCAATTTGAAGGGGCCGCGGTATGGGACCTCACCAATGAACATATCCAGACGTATATGAACCTTCTAAATAAGAGATCGGACTAAAATGATTGATGGAATCATCGTTACGCCCCTGAGTCAAATTCTTGACGAGCGGGGTAAAATCATGCACATGCTAAAAGCCACCAATGCGGTATTTCAGTCGTTTGGAGAAATCTATTTCTCATGGGTGGAACCGGACGGGCTGAATATGAGGCAGCGATACCTGGAGTGGCAGGCCGAGATCAATCTATTGGAAGACCGCTACATTGCCGGCAGTGCTGCCGGTGGCATCAACACGTACAGGAGCAAATACTACCATCGTCTGCCCAAACTCAACACGCTCCTTGCCTTTGACCAAAATGGGTGGTTGACCAGTGCCGCGGAGACCGGGTTGTTGGGCTTGATCTGTTTCTGTTGGATCGTGCTGCACTACGGCAGTGTTGCGCTGCGGAAAATCAAGATGAGCGCCGATCCGGCGGCCGCTCGATGCCATTGGGCCAATCTGGCCGGGCTCCTCTCGGCCTGCGTCGCCCATCTGTTTTCCTCCCTCTATTACAACGGCGTGTTGATCGCATTTGTCCTCCTGTTGGCAATGATCGGCACGGAGCAGACAAGTCAAGAAAGGTCGTTTCATGACTAGAGTGCGAAGGTTCGCGTTGCGATTGGGCCTCACCCTCTGTTTCATCATCTACATCGTCTCGGCGACGCACCTTGAACCGGCGCGCGTCCTCAGTGTCAGCATCGATCTGGCCAAGCCTCAGAAGGTGGTCTGGCCCTGCGAAGTGTCGATCGTGGGAGATATGGGCGAAAAGGGCCTGAGGGTCCCGCCCAAAGTGGGGCGGGGATGGGCCGGTGAAGCGGGCGGAGAGGCCAGCTACAAGTTCTATATCCCGCAGACGGGAAAATATTACGTGTGGCTCTACTGCCTCTGGCATGATGTCTGTACCAATGCGGTGTTTGCCAAGATCGATGATATGGACAGAGCGATCCTGGGCAATGATCCCATCATGAAAGAATGGCATTGGGTACGCAGCTTCGCCGTCACCCTCGGCGAGGGGACACACACGCTGGTGCTGTCAAATCATAGCGACCACATTGCGCTGCAGAAAGTCGCCTTCACCAACTCGGCCTTCAGCGCTCCCGACAACTGTCCCTTGGTCTTCGCGGAGATGTTCTACGAGGATTTTGATGGTTGTGACCGGGGCAACTTTTCCAGCTGGAAAATCCTCGCCGGAAAATGGAAGGTCCACCATCCTGCCGGCAACGCCAAGCGCTCCGACAATGTCCTGACCGGTCAGTCGCAGGGCCAGTCACTCATCGTGATACCGGAACACGACTGGGCCGACTATGCGCTGAACGTCAGGATAAAATGCGCTCCCCCCGGCGATCAACAGGACGCGATGGATCTCTACTTCGGTTATCAGGGTCCCGAAAATCATTATCTTTTCAGAATGCAGCCCATCGCCGGGGGCGAGTGCGACCTCTCTCTCTGGCGGCAGAGCGCCGACCAGAAGGCGTTGCTCTGTTCGGGGAGGGTTGCCTTCGATCCGAATCAGTGGCATCCGGTTGAGGTCTCTCATGGTAATGGCGAGCTGTTCGTCTCGCTCGATGGCCAGGAGCGGCTCAGGGGAAAGCTCGCCGGGACCTTGGCTGGCAGTATTGGCTTCGGGCTGTCCCCAGGTCTGATGGGTAGTTTTGACAGTATCCACATCAGACACGTGCAGATAGAGAGACGCAAGGGTGACGGTCCCCGTGCGCCGCGAACGCCATAGGGGTTCGGTTCACGAAGAGGATGACTTCCGCTGTCGTGAGTTTCGATTTCCCCCGCCCCTAGTTTTGTGGGGGAGAAGAGGGTACATAATTGCCGTCTTGAGTTGCATGATTGGCTGAGTCAATTGTCTGTCGGAGAATCGAGTGAACAGTTTTAAAATCATATAGAGGTCGCAGCCGCAGGCAAATCATCACTGTAGACCACAAGAGCCAAAGGTCTATCCGTGGTGAATAGCAGTTAATGCAAAACTCACCATATGCAATTTCAAGGCGCAGCCGCTGCTCGTCATTGATCATCTGACGACCCACTAGCTGAACGGGGCCTGTTAATCCGCACCTGGCATTGAACCGCTCTTCCACAAAAGGATACTGTGTTTTGAGCCCGCTGATCACATTCTCTGGCAGAGGGCGGTTTCCTACTAGGGCCATATGCCCTGTAAGGACATGAAACAGTTGAGGGAATTCGGTGAATGAAAGTCGTTCGATTACTCGTCCAAGTCGTGTGTACAAACCGCAGTTAATCGGCAGGTTGAGAAAATGCTGTTTGGTGATAGGTACAGTATCTCGATTAACCAGCTTATCTGCATTCCTAACCATTGTTCGAAATTTGAATTCTTTGATAGATCGAGATCTGTATACCCGCCGGACAGACACGTAAAACACTGGCCAACCGCTGGTCAGAAATATGGCGATGCTGGTAACTAAAATAACAGGCACCCAAGCAGGAGCCGCGAGAACAGTTACAATAAGATCAAACATCCTCTTTGCCATAGTGTTGCCGAAAAAAAGATGCGACACGAAAAACATAGTGCTGATAAAACGCACCAAAGGCTTGCCGGTCGCCCTGACTGACCCGTGTCATTTAGAGCACCTACGCAAAATGAGTCTGCATTCGAGCGGCTTCTTTTGCCTCTGGACGGCGTCAGGCTCCATCGACCATCCTCGGATGGCCTGCTTCGCCTTCCTTGCCAGAGCCAAAAACGCTCGCTCTCGGTGCGACGATCATTTTGTTAGGGGCTCTAAGCCCAAAAACGGCGATTTTTCGCCATCGGATTCAATGAACGTGTTGAGTGACAGTCATGTTAATGAGGATACATGCGTTGGACATCAGCAATATTTTGGTGGCTCCATCTTGGCTCGACAAGTACAATAATTGCCCTTCTTCTCGACCCCTCCCCCACTCAAAGTGACGAGTTCTCGTACACAAAAGTCCAGGATGTCGTGACCAATACCTCGGCTACCGATAAACCATTTCCGGATCCGAGCTAGACCGTACAATAGCGCTTGGGTACAGAAGACTTGCTTTGTATGCTTTCATAGTGGCATATCCTGTAGTCATGCTATTCCATTTTTAGGCTTGAGTTTATCGGTTCAGGTGGATCAATGAGAAACTTACTGTTATTCCTACTGGTCTCCTCTATCTCTTTGTCTTGCTCGGGTTGTGCTGTTGCGCTGGTTGGAGCAGGTGCGGCAAGTACGGTGGCTTACGTGAAGGGGGACTTTGAGTCGGTTGAGCCGTTCAGTGTAGACGAGGTGTTCATGGCTTGCAAGTCGGCGCTGTCCGACCTCGGTATTGCCCGAATAAGCGATAAAAAAGATGCGCTGTCTGCCCAGATTACGGCACGAGATGCATCGGACAAGAAAGTGTCGATGAGAATCAAGTATCTTACTGATACGTCTTCAAAACTGTCCATACGCATTTCAGTTTTTGGCGACGAGTCAAAATCAAGAACCATATACCTCAGAATACGAGAGCATCTGAATAAAGAAAGCTGATTGGTAGGCTAAGATCTCTATTATCTGCCTGCCGTACCGAGGTTACTTACTCGATCACCAAGAAAAACGCTGGGTTTCGTCGCGGTACCTATGGTCGACAGGACACTCTGACATCTCCCTGTGCGGCTTTCCCGTATGAGGTATATATTCACCCGTGGCTGAGTTCCTGGACTTCCAGCAGCTAATTCTCAGAATGTCAGCCGCAGTCTAAAGTTTCAATGGGTTATGGCAGTGGCTTATTATGCCTTGAGTGGATAGCCCTGGGCTCGAGATCTTGTCATATGAAGTGACTTTCTCTGTGGTGGCATAAGCCTGCATTGTTGCGCAAGTGGTCACTTAAAGACGAGCCTGGTAAGGATTCTCGATACTGCTTGCCCTTGAACATTCCGATAGAATTCATACTCAATCGATATTCAGGAAGCTTACATAAACGGTTGGAATCAAACAAGTCCGAATTATTGAGTACGACAGCTGTTTACTGGTAGTTCCATCTTGGCTCGACAAGTACAATAATTGCCATCTTCATCTCAACCCCTCCCCCACTCAAAGTGACGAGTTCTCGTTCACAAAAGTCCAATATGTCATGACGAATAGCACGGTTTTCCTTGTGAGCGAAATTAGCTCCACCCAAGTTGTTGCATACTAACGGTGTCATTCCATATTTTGGTCATGTGTTGGATACGATTACCTTCGAACACCATCGCGTAGACGTAGTCAGCTGCAATAGATTTCCCTGTGGGAGGCACTGGCCCCACCTGGACCAGTTTGCGTCCCGTGAAACACACCATAAGCTGCGACAGTCTTGCGAGCTTCCTCGGCTGCAAAAAAACGCAATTCATAGTGACCATCTGGCAATGGAGTAAGCAGGTTCTTCATCCATTCGCAGTAGCCCTCGAGCGTGTTTATTTCAGCGAGTGCTCCTGTTTGCGATGAGAATGTAGCATCAAAGTGACAGTATTCCTTGCAGCCTGCCGTGGCGTGTAAATATTATCCTCACATAACTCCTTGTGCACAAAGGGCATGGAGCCTTCACGGATGAAAGTGTTTGCCGGTCGGCTGCATCCATATGACAGATTTTTCAACCAAAATCCATTACTTCGAACCTTAGGCCACTGCCAAGCCGCCATTGAATCGTCAGACTTCCGCCGTGTTTTTGAGAATTAACGCTCGAAAGACAAAGGACTTGACCACGGATGAATAATTGTACCCCACGCCCAACATCAAGATTTACAAGGACATACTTCCAGATTATAGTGGTCCATCGAGTAATCATAAAGGCAGCATTGTCAAGACATCCAGCCAACTGGTGGCGCACATCGTGCCTTCCCTAAAGCAGTTCGGTTACCGCTGTCGTATGGAGTCCTAAAAGATGTTCAGAGAGAACCCGTTCCGCAGAAGGTTTCCGAAGGCTGGGCAGGCTATTCTGCTTCTACTCGATGTCAACGATACGTTCCTTCGAACCGGGCCTCTCGTCAAGCACTTGTGCACCGCCGACATTCACGGCCAATACGCTTTTCGTGACCTCGTGGAAACGCTCTCGAGCTTTCACGCAGTCAACATCGTCTTCGTGACCGGGAACACGTACGAGTACGTCAGGCGGGTGGAAGAGCCGCTTTGTCTGAGTCGGTTCTCGAATGTGAGCGTCGGCGTGATCAGCGAAGGCGGCCTTGTGGCTCGGCTGCCGGCATTTCCCGAGATGTCTTGGCAACTCAAGCTCACGGACGAAACTCGGAAGAGTCTAGACGGCGTCCCAAAGACTATTAGGGAGTTCGTCACCGAGCCGGTCTACTATCAGGCGAACGAAATAAAGGTGACCGCGAAGCCAAGTGCCGGAAGGTTTTCCGAGGGAGGCTGTGAAGTCACGAAGTTATCTGAGAGTCTCGGTGATGCCGTTCAGGTGTACGGTGGACACGACTACATTGATGTGTATCCCAGGAGCTTCGTGAACGAGTCAGGCGCCGAAGAAGCGTTTGTCATCAAGGGGTGGGCGACAAGGTCTGTGTTGAAGGAACGCGCGCCGGGGTTCCCTGTAGCAATCGGCGATTCCCGCGAAGATGGCAAGATGCTGGACGCCGCATATGAGCGGGGTGGGTTGGGGTTTTGCTCCTGACTCCTGATTTCTTTTGTACTTTGTA
>JADFHU010000011.1 GCA_022567055.1 Planctomycetota bacterium | reverse complement strand
CGCCACGTGCCGGATGAGGTGGACCGGGTCCTGACGTTGGTGGAAGGCTGGCCTGTTGAGATCGTGGAGTCCTACCCCCGGTGGCGCCACGAGGCGGTACGCCTTCAGGCTAGCTTGGACCTCTCCCTCCCGGTTGCCTGGGCCGCCGCTCTGGCCCTCCTCCACGACGCCGAGCTCGTATGCCAGGACGTCACCTTCGAGGCGATCCCCGGCCTGGTGAGGACCAAGATCGCCTAGCTCCGCTTCCCACCCCTTTGGGCAATGATCCCACCGCCCTATCCCTTGCCTGGCACGCTTACGGCCGCTGAGTTTCAGCTGTATCGCCGGAATACTCAAGATTACTATGTCGATGTGGACACGGCCAACGCCTTCAGAGTCGGGAGCATTAGCCAGAACGAACCGGGTCTATTCGAGAATAACTTCGGGGCGCTCGCCCCGAACACCCACGTCTTGTGCGATGTGTATGAAAAGCAGTCCCTGTTGCTGCCCGGCAACACGCTCGTTAAGGCCGGTGCCCCGATTTTGTACTATCGAGCGAACACGACGAACAGGCGCCTTCGAGATTCCTTGGATCCGTCAACTTTTCCGCTAAACACCTACAATGCAATGGACAATGATTATCTCGTTCGACACCGGCGGGACTACATCGTCGCGACATCCGGGGCGACCGGGACGGTTCGGCCGTTTGCCGAGAACGACAGATGGGAACGCTTCTATGGGAATAACACTATTAGTCATCCACATCAGATTGGCTACATTCAAGATCCCACGGTGACGAGCGCTCCCACATCCTACCGGCCAGATTCCTTTATTCTCATCTCGGCGGGGAAGGACGGCATCTACGGGACGGCCGACGACATCACCAATTTTGGCAACTAAGGAGCCGCAGGCTGTTGGCGGAAAGGGATCATGTGCAGAGCCAAGCACAGTTTGGGCTTTACGCTAGTAGAGTTGCTAGTGGTCATTTCGATTGTCATTGCCTTGGCCACGATTGTGTGGACGGCCAACGCGGGTCTCGCCACGCGTAACGCCTTACAGACGCAGCAGCGGGCCTTCGATGTACTCGGCGATGCCGTGGCGGCCTACCTCGAGGTTTATTCCGATTATCCCTCTCAGCCCGAAACGCTGCCGGTAGTCATGGATGCCTTCAAAGATGAAATCCTTCTGAGAGACAGGATCGCCGGTGACTCAGAAGTGCTGTACGACATACTCGACTCGCTCAAGGAGTCTCGTCACCTATTGTCTCGCTTGCACACGGGCTGTGTTACGGATCTGCCCAGGAGCGGCGCGTCCAATGGCAATAGCAAGCCGGAAATACGCGATGTATGGGGAACGGTCTTGTTCTATCAGAGCACTACAAGTTTTCCCCTGTTCATCTCGGCAGGGCCGGACCGGCGTTTTGGCACAGCGGATGATGTTCGCAGTAAATAGAAAGCCGCTTATGAAACGATTCAGGGCACAAAATGGATTTACCCTGATTGAAATGCTGGTCGTCCTGACCATCATGACCTTGCTCTTTGCGGCAGGAGCACCTGCTATCAAGGCCCTGCAGAACGCCTTCTCATCCACGGGCTCGGTTGTGACCATGGTGAAGTCCGCGTTGGGGGCTGCCCGCGTGTTGGCCATGCGAGATCAGCGCTATGTGGGCGTCCGCTTCCAAGAAGATCTCGAGGGCCACCAATACATGATATTCGTTCGGCACGACTACGACGAAACCGGGCTGGCGCCGGGAGTGAGAGCGATCGAGGGCATGAGGGTGATCAAATTGCCTGACCGCTTTTGCGTCTTGGATCTGAAGGTACGGACGAATCACGAGGATGCGACGGACCACAACGACGAGGCAGTGATGGTCGAACACCTGCTGGACTCCAGAGAGAACATGCCTGATCTGGGATCTGGCACCATTAGGGCGAATCGTGACCTCTGGCGCAGTAAATACTGGATCGACATGTCGACATTTTCGGTCACGTTTTCCGGTGCTCTGGGCACGGTCGAGATACGGAAAACGCGGGCGCGCAACCGGCAGGGTGATTATACGCCCACCAGCGTGGCGGACGCATCTGATGATGTGTTCAATTCCCCCATCAACATCATTGATCATGATGCAGGTCGGTTCATACAGGATGATTACGCAGAGTTCGGGCTGGGTGAGGAGCTGAGTCGAAACCAATTCGTCATTTGTAACCGCGAGGAGTTCGCAAACTTAAGATCGCCTGAAGAGAAGCACAACTATCTTTCGAGCTTGCCCAGTATCTATGTGAATCGGCATCATGGAATCTCAATTATTCCGGGGAAGTAAACCTGATGAAGGCAATCCGACGACAATCCGGTTTTTCTCTCACCGAGGTGCTCTTGGCCATCGGCACCATGGCGATAGGCATGCTGTTCGTAGGTGGGGTCTTTATGTTGGGAGTCCACCAGACCACCGTTGCCATGGAGAAGACCATCGCCTCGGTCGCTGCGGCGGAGGCCTTTGGCAAGATCCAAGCGTACGGCCTGGCCGCGATGGATCCAAATGATCCCAACGTCGGTCTCTATAACCACACGCCTTATACTTTTGCAGACACCAATGAACACTATTATGCCGCCCAGGACCCAGCAGCTTCGGCAGGGCAGGGCGGGGTTCCTGAGTCGCGGCGCTCACAGTATTCCTGGACTGCGCTTACGCGTCCCGTTTCAGGAGGCGCGACGGAAGCGACTGTTTTTGTGTTACGTCATCAAGAGGACGACTTTCTGACCGTGAAGCCGGTCACCTACGAGGAACTCAAAGTCACGGGAATTGATGGGGGATACGTTCTGTTGGATGCTCCCGTCGACGTCCCTGACTTTCCAGACCGACCGCCTGTCCGGGGCGTTCTTAGAGTGCAGCGGATATCCGTTGAGGATCCCCAGGATCCCAAGACCCCCCCGATTGTTTTTAAGCCGCCGCTTCCACCTTCGCTTCTGACGGATACGATCTTCTGGATGGTGCCGGCCAGTGGAGGGCGAGACCCCGTCATCGACGTCTACCGCATGGTTGTTCAAGCCGGAACATCGCTATGAGAAAGGCCTTCACCCTCCTCGAGATGGTCGTCGCAATGGCCTTGATGGCGGTCGTCATGGCCATCGCCGGTTCGGTATTTCGCGCCGGTATCCAAGCTGTCCGTCTGGCCAGTGCGAATGCCGAAATCATGGAAACCTTCCGAGTCATCACCAATCAACTGGATGCCGATTTTCGTGGGCTCACCAAGGAGAGCGACGTTTTTGTGGTGTGGGCTGCCGATGCGGACGGGCAACAACGCTTCGATAGAATCATGTTTCATGCTCTGGGCGACTTCCCCTCTTATGATGGCGGAGCGCTGACACGTGGCAACACCGCGCGCATTTCCTACACCTTGGCGGGCGATGCAAGCGGACTGAAGGCCCACGCGCAATCCCCAGTCAGCAGGACACTCGTCCGCACCCAGCATGCCTATATTCCCAGAAGGGTCCAATCGAGCGTGTTCGATCCCATTGGGGATAGCGTGACCGAGAAGAGGGCGGGCCAGCTCTGGTACAATAAGCACCAGTTCGACAACCTCACGTTGAAGGCTTGGAACGACATTCCCGATTTCCAGAAAAACGATCTGCTCTCCATCGTGGGAGACGTGAATGTGGCGGATGCAAAAGTTCCTCGAAACGAACGCGGCGCATGGATCGACAGGTCGGATGCGGACACGCTCCACATGCTCTTGGCCGAGCGAGTAGGCCAGTTCAGCATCCAGGGCCGACGGACGGTCAATGGCAGCCTGCGACGCTGGCCCATGACGGATCCCAACCCAAACGACGGGTCACTGGAAGACAGCGACTTCGACACGATCGGGTCGGGGATCACTGCCAAGATTGACACCGAGAATCCGATGTGGAGCCTCTATTCCGTCTCCGGCAGGCGGACCCATGGCGACCCCAATGTTACATTTCCCAGCAATGAAGGAACAAGTTCTGCCGGCATCGGAGATGCCTGGGACTTGGGCCCGGACCTACTCTTTACGTTTACACTTTACGATGCTCAAGGGTTGATTGAGGGAGGACGCACTTTGACTCATAGGGTAGGGATCCGATAGGTGTTTTGACGATGAAGCGTACTGCGATGCATAGACATGAAAATGGGAGGGCTCGAGGTTCCGCGCTGCTCATGGCCGTAGTGCTGACCAGTCTCCTGGCAATAGTGGGCTTGCTTTTCGCGGTCGTGTCACGCATGGATCGGATCGGAGCCCAGGCGTCAGGACAGCGTCGCCAGTTGGATATGGGTGTGGACTCTGTGCTGGCCATCCTCTCCCACGAACTCAGCCAGGATGTGCCCGGTGTTGCCCAACAGGAATACTACGACTATCCGGATACGCAAAACCTATGGTTGGCCAGTCTGGAACCCTACAATTCGGATCCTTGCACCATAGGAGGTCCTTACAGCTGGCGACAGATAACAGATTTGTCCGGCACACTGAAATCAAGCCAAAACGTGCCGATCACTTTGGTTCAGGACCGTGAGCCGATTGCCGGAATCGATCCCGATACCGGCGATCTTTTCCAGGACCAATTGGCCGATGCCGACGGCGACGGGGTCAGTGATTCGAAGTGGTTTAGACTCGATGGTGTCACGGTCAATCAGCAGAAGGCGGTCTACGCGGCGGTGCGGGTGATCGACCATGGAGCCATGGTCAATATCAATACCGGCCACGAGTTCTCCACAGGCGGCGACACGCCACCGACGGCCGTCGATGGTTCCCATCAAATGCAGATCGACGTTGTGTCCATGATGATGGACCTCGTTGACGCCAACGAGCGGGATGATGAGCAGGCGTATGCGGAAAACGCCAGAGCGCTATTTGCTTGGCGGGCCGCCGGAGGAAACCAATCTCAATACCTCCGGAATGTCGTGCAGGGCTTTGGACCGATTCCAGCAATCTACAGCCCCTACGACCTCTCGGACGAACTTTCACTGCGCAATAGATTCGTGCTGAAGCATCAAGATGTGGTCACAAGGGTATCCCGTGATCTTGCCGTACTCTTTCGAAGCGGCGCCCGGGTCCCTTTCGGCCAAGCTGGCAATTCCCTGAAGAGGTGGAAGGCGGCAGTCGATAGAGATAACCCGACCGAAAGATACGACTCACAACACCTGTGCACCACGCTTAGTGTGGACCGCCTCATCGATCCTGAGGGTAGGCCGATGGTCCGTCTCAGCAGCGGGGTGGATCCTAATTCCATCCGTGAGGCATTGGTGGCCGCCATCGACATCGACGCAAATGATCCAAGCCAAGTCTTGGTGGCGGCTCAGCTAGCCGCCAATGTCGGGGCCTTTCTGGATGTTGATGAGAATATCTTTGAGCTTCAAGTTGACGGTCGCAGCTTTTTCGGTTTTTCCCCACAACTGTTCATCCGTGGCATTTTGTTCTTAATCGATCCTGCGGACCCTACTGATCCTAATAGGAACCGATTTCAAATAGAGTTGTACAATCCATTCAAAGTTAGCCTGCGGTCCAATGACTTTTGGGTCGAGATATGGAAGAAGGATCAGCTCACCTTGCTCAACGGAAGGCCCCTGTATGCATTTAATGTATTAGCTTTTGATCCAAAGAGCGCCGATCCTCAAAGGGTTTACCTGCGTAGTTACGATCCAAATAGTGGAAACCCCGCTCGAATGATGCCGCTGGCACTCTACGATGGGCCACAGTTGCTGGAAAACTATGACATTCGACTCCTTCGCAAACGCCAGCTTCCGCCAGGCTCCCTGAAGGATCCCGATCTGTATGTCGACGGGTTTACGACATCGGCTTCATGGTTTGAGTGGAGCGCCGTGAGCGATGGGACACAGAAACGGTACTATCGGGACGATCCCAACGATCCCAACGATGACTGGCGGATCATTTATCCCCAGGCCACCGATCCGTCTGCGCACCTCGTCAACTTGAATCTGCCGACGTTTCTTGACCGAGACTTTGCGACCATCGGGGAGCTTTCCCGAATCCTTAGAATCGGTCATACGGGTGATCGGAACAATACCCTGGGCATGCAAATCGAACGTCTATTCGCAGATTGGACGGGGAGCAATGAACCCAATGCCCTGGAAATCCAAAAGCAAATCTATCTCGATCTAGCAGACCCAAGCTACCGCAATATCTTCCAGCGCCTGGCTGTTCCCATGACTAGTCTTGGCATGACGGCTGGCAACGAAATTCGTGTGAAGGGGCGCATCAATGTGAACACTGCCCCGGCCCTCGTGATCGACAAGCTGCCTTGGTTGAACTTTGAAACGGAGCGGCTCAGGAAAACTGGCAAGGCGGTCAATGTTGCGGCGGCTATCGCCGAATATCGAGAACGCATGGATGGGTTTCACAGCATCGGCGAACTCATGCAGATCCCGGCCATGAAGTGCCTCGCCGATGACGACAGTGACAACTCGTTCGACGACTCGACGCCTCCCGGTCCCGATCTGACCCCGGATCAATCGCGGGACGACTTGGAGGAGCGGGACCTCCTCTTCCACCGCATCAGCAACCTGATCACCGTGCGGAGCGACGTCTTTAGTGCCTACATCCTGGTGCGCATCGGGGCCGACGGTCCGCAGCGACGGGTGTTGGCCATCCTGGACCGTAGCGAGGTGTTGCCGGATGACGATGACATCCGCGGTTACAAGGGCGAGGTCAAGGTGGTTGCCCTACAGCAGGTGCCGGACCCGCGCTAGCGTCGCCGCAGCAGTTCGTTGTCGTAGTCGTTGTCGTAATCGAAACACGGAATTGAGTCGTTACTGTTTCCGATTACGATTACGACAAGCGCTTCGCTGACAACGAAGGCCGGCAGACGACAGATACACAGGCGAGAGTCTTGGACCGAGCCCGGCTTTTCGCTCCACTCCGAAGAGATCGAAAAAAACGTCCGCACTTTCCCCTTGACTCCCATTCAAACAACTGTTTTAAACTACCGTATGAAACAAATGTTTGGATCGGACCTATGACTGATTCGAGTCTCAGTGAACATACATCCCTCGAAAGAGGCGTCCGGGATCGGCTATTGGATGCGGCGGAGCGCCTATTCTGCGAGAAGGGCTTCCACGGGACGAGTGTGCGCGATCTGACGACCGAGGCGAACTGCAATGTGGCGGCCATCAACTACCACTTTGGCGGCAAGGTGGAGCTCTATTCGCAGATGTTTCGACGTCAGATCAAGCTGGTGATCGATGAGTCCATTGCGGTGATCAATCGGGTGATGTCTAGTCCCAATCCCTCGATTGAGGCCTTGATCCGCGGCTGGGTGACGGCGCCCCTCAAGGCGGTCGAACTCAATGAGCCCCGCGGTCTGGTGCTGCAGTTGATGGTCCGCGAGGTCTTGAACCGGCAGGTGGACCCGGAACGGATCTTCGCAGACCTGAAGGAGGTCTTTGTTGCCCGGATGAGCGCGGCGTTTCGGGAACTGGGGGAGGGACTGGATGTGCGGAATTCTCAACTGGCGGTCTTTTCGGTGGATGCCTTGATGCTCCATCCCCTCCTGTTCATGCCCTACTATAGGAGCTGGATCGAAGGCTGCGATTCGGACAAGATCATCGACCACGTGGTGCGTTTTGGCGCGGCGGCCATCCGGGGATATCAGGGGGATCAGGCATGAGTCGTGTTTCGAGGCCTCTGGTGACTTTGGGCGTGATGACCCTGGCATGGGGCGCCGGCTGCAATGTAGGGCCGGACTATATGCGGCCCCCGACGGCAGCCACGGATGCTGTGCGTTTCGCCTGGCAGCCGGATGGGCTGACAGATGTCAATGATGCCGAGGGCGCATCCGCTTGGTGGCGCAGCTTCAACGATCCGGTCATCGATGACCTGGTGACCAAGGTACTGGCGAAGAATACCGACCTTCTCGCGGCCGTGGCCGCGGTGCTGCGTGCCGAGGCGCTGCTCCGTCAGGCCCAAGGCATGCGGCTACCCGATCTTTCCTACCAGGCTGCGGTGTCCCGAGATAAGATGAGTTTCGGTGGGGCCTTTACCTTCCTGAACACGGCCTATCCGCATGGCTTCACGGTCTCCTATGTGGCCGACCTCTTTGGCCGGCTGCGACGCAGTGAGCGGGCGGCGTACTGGGATCTCCTGGCCACCGAGGACGATCGCCGGGTCCTGGTGCATGCCCTGGTGGCGCAGGTGGTGCAGTTGCGCATTCAGATTGCCACGCAGCAGAGACTGACCGCGGTTGCCCAGGCCACCATTGCCAACTGGGAATCCGCGCTGGAGATCACGCAGAATCGCTACGAAGGCGGGTTGGTGAGTCCCCTGGACGTCTATTTTGCCCGGCAAAATCTCACCAGCGCCAAGGTCCGCTACAACGTCGTGAAACAACAGCGGCATCTCTTGGGTCACGCGCTCTCGGTGCTCTGCGGAGAGCGGCCCAAGACGCAGGACCTGCCCATGTCTCTGGCCCAATTTGACCGGTTGCCGCCATTGCCCCCGTTGGCGCCCGTGCCGTTGGGCCTGCCTGCCGCGTTGCTCGATCGGCGTCCCGATGTGCACGCGGCGGAGATGCGCCTGGCGGCGGCGACCGAGCGGGTGGGGGTCAGTATCGCCCAGATGTATCCGGATCTGACCTTTCTGCTCAGTGGCGGCTACCAGCCCTTTGACCGTGGGGACATCCTCAACAGTCAAAACCAGGTGTACTCGGCTGCCATGCGATTGGCCGCGCCGCTCTATCGCGGCGGACAACTGAAGGCAGGCGTCAAGGCGGCGCGGGCGGCAGTGGAGCAGGCGGCCCAGCGCTATGCCGGAGAGGTTCTCACGGCCTTTCAAGAGGTCGAGGACGCCCTGATGAGCCAACGGTTGCTACAGGAACGCATCGCCTACCTGGGAGAGGGCTTCCAGTTGGCGCGGGAAGCGGAGGCGCTGGCCCGCAGTCGCTATGCGACCGGCGTGGAGCCCATGCTGGTGGTCCTGGAGGCCGAACGTAATCGAAGACTCGCCGAGAATGAGCTGGTGCTGGCCCAGGGACGGCTCTGGGAGACCCGCGTCCAGTTGTACCTGGCCCTGGGTGGGGATTGGCTAGAAGCGCCGGACCAAGACCCGACGGAGCCCGATGGAGAAGCCCGTGAGAAACAAGATTCATAGGATTCCGGGCATGATCGCATGTCTGCCGCTCGCTGCGCCGTCATGCAGGATCGGGAGATGATACAGATGAAGAAATGGAAGAAAGCTCTCCTTCAGTTGATCGCCTCGGTTTTAATCATTGGGGCCTCGGTCTATGGCTACGTCAGAATGACCGCCGCGCGGAAAGCTCCGGAGCGAAAGGAAATGGTGAGGGCGGCGCCTCTGGTGAGTGCGTTCGAAGTCTCGGTTCAATCGATGCAGATGACGGTGAAAGGCAACGGCACCGTGCAAGCGCGGAAAGAGGTGCAGGTGGTGCCCCAAGTCGCGGGTAAGATTGTGCGACGCCACGAGCACTTGGTCAATGGCGGATTCTTCCATGCGCGGGAGCCGCTGGTCGTCGTTGAGAAACGGGATTACCAGATCGCGGTGGAAATGGCCGAGTCGACGGTGACGCAGGCCGAGGTGGCCCTGGAAATCGAACGTGCCGAGGCGCAGATAGCCAAGGATCAGTGGCAAAAGATGAATCCCGGCAAGCAACCGCAGTCCATACTCGTCTACCATGAGCCGCAGATCCGCAGTGTGGAGGCCCAATTGCGGGCAGCCCGAGTCCAATTGGAAAAGGCCGAATTGGATCTGGAGCGGACCGAGGTCTCCATTCCCTTTGACGGGCGGATCCTGGAGACCGATGCGGAGGTGGGTCAGTTCGTGACGAGTGGTCAGTCCATCGCCACCGTCTATGCCACCGACGGGGTCGAGATCGAGATACCCCTGCAGGATTCCCAGCTCCAGTGGCTGGACCTACCCCTCAACGGATCCGGTCCAGGTCCCAATGTGACGGTGAGTTGTTCCTTCGCCGGAGCGCTGCATGTGTGGCAGGGCCGTGTGGTGCGAACCCTGGGCCGTGTGGACGTGAGGTCTCGCATGGTGTCCCTGGTGGTTCAAGTGGACAACCCCTTTGACACGACGACGGGACGGCCCCCCTTAACGCCGGGCATGTTTGTGCAGGTCGAGATCCTGGGCAAACACTATTCCTCCGTGATACCTATTCCTCGACACGCCCTGCGGACCCATAGCCAGGTTTGGTTGGCCGCGCAAGAGTGTCTCAAACCCGTCCCGGTGACGGTTTTGCGTCTCGACAGAGAGCATGCCTACATCAGCAGTGGTCTCTCAGAAGGGGACGTCGTGATTACCAGTTCGATTGACACCGTCACCGACGGCATGAAGATTCGGGTGCAGCTCGCCGGAAAGAATGACGGATGAGCCCTGTGAATGAGCCCGCCGGCCATAGGGGTATGATGGCGTGGTTTGCCCAGAACCATGTGGCCGCCAACATCCTCATGCTGACGATTCTCGTCGGAGGCGCCATTAGCCTGACGACCAACAAGGTTGAAATCTTCCCCGATATGTCGGTGGATATCATCTCCATCAATGTCCCCTATCTGGGGGCAACGCCGGCGGAAGCTGAGGAGGGGATCTGCCTGCGGGTGGAAGAGGCCGTGGCCGGCATTGACGGCGTCAAGAAGCTGCGTTCCTTCGGCCTCGAAGGCTCTGGTCTGGTGATGGTCGAGCTAGAGACCTATATTGATGCCAAGGACGTGCTGGACGATGTCAAGGCGGCCGTGGACCGCATCACGACCTTTCCCAGGGAGACCGAAAAGGCGATCATCACTGAACTGACCATGCGCTACCATGTCATGTCGCTCGTTCTCTATGGCGACGTGGAGGAGGCCACGCTGAAAGAATTGGCCCAGGAAATGCGGGACGAATTGACCAGTCTGCCTGGGATAACACAGATAGAGATCGTGGGGGTACGCGATTATGAGATTTCTATCGAGGTCACCGAGGAGACCCTCCGCCGCCATCGACTGACTTTTGATGACGTGTCGCGGGCCGTTGCCGACTCGTCCCTGGACCTGCCGGGCGGTTCCCTCAAGACCGCCGGCGGGGAAGTCTTGATCCGTACCCAGGGACAACGCTACCGCGGCTTGGAGTTCGAGCAGATCGTGGTGTTGACCCAGACCGACGGCACGGAGATCCGCCTGGGGGACATTGCCACCGTGGTGGATGGCTTCGAAGACTCGGACCTGGCCGGCTACTTCGACGGCCAACGTTCCGTGCAGTTGCAAGTCTTTCGGGTCGGCGAACAAAACCTCCTGGAGATCGTCGAGATCTGTGAAGACTACCTGGCGCAAAATCGTGCCAATCTTCCCGCCGGCGTCTCGGTCGCGACCTGGTTCGATCGCTCTAAGATGCTGCGCAGCCGCATCGATCTACTGACGCGCAATGCCGGGTATGGCCTGGCCTTCGTGTTCCTGATCCTGGCCCTCTTTCTCGATCTCCGCCTGGCCTTCTGGACCACCCTGGGGATTCCCATCTCCTTCATGGGTGCGTTTTGGATGATGCCCTATGTGGACACCTCGATCAACATGATGTCTCTCTTTGGCTTCATTTTGGCCTTGGGCATCGTGGTGGACGATGCCATTGTCGTGGGAGAGAACGTCTTCGCCTATCGCCAGCGGGGTATGAGTCATGTGGATGCCGCCATCGCGGGCGTCAAGGAGATTGCCCTGCCCGTGACCATGGCCGTGCTGACGACCATGGTGGCCTTCGTGCCTTTGCTCTGTATTTCCGGCGTGTGGGGCAAGTTCGTGCGCATGATTCCCATCGTCGTCATCAGCGTGCTGGCCTTTTCCCTGGTCGAGGCCCTGCTGATCCTGCCCGCGCATCTCTCCAGGGGGCATCCGATCGCCGCGCAGCGGGGCGGTCTAGGCCCCATCGGTCGGTTTCAGGGGATGATACGCAAGGGCCTGGATGCCTTTGTCGACCGTGTGTTTGAACCCTTCGTCCAGCGTGCCGTGGCCTGGCGCTATCTGACGATATCGGTGGCTCTGGCCATCTTGATCCTCACTGTTGGTTTTGTCAGTGCGGGGTTCCTGCGCTTTTCGCTCCTGCCCAAGGTGGAAGCGAACAATGTTTGGGCCTCTCTCTCGATGCCCCGCGGGACCAGCGTCGACCAGACCCGTAAAGTCGTCGATCAATTGGAAGAGGCGGCTCACCGGGTCCGTGACAGAGTGGATGCCGAGTGGCGGGGGCAGCCTCGGGAACAGACGGTCTGGGCCAGACTCTTTGGCGGGAACGACCGGACGGCGGTCCCTGCGGAGCAGTCGCTGTTCAAGCACATTGCCACCAGTATCGGCGAGCAACCCTTTACACGTGGCGACGCCGGCGGCCCACCCACCAAAGCGGACCGTGGCGGTCATGCGGCCGAGGTCAATATCGAATTGCTCGACGGTGAGACACGCGGTAATCGATTCTCCTCCGAGCGCATCGCGCGGCTTTGGCGGGAAGAAGTGGGGGAGATCCCCGGCGTGTCGTCGCTGACCTTTACCTCCTCGCTCTTTGCCGGCAGTGACGCCATCTCTGTCGAAATGAGTCACCGAAACTTCGATGAGTTGTTGGCCGCCGTAGAGGAATTCAAGCAGACCCTGGGGGAATATGAGGGGATCATCGACATCACCGACACCTTCGAACCGGGCAAGTTGGAGCTAAAGGTCTCCCTGAAAGAGCGGGGACGCCTCTTGGGGCTCACCCAGGCCGATCTCGCTCGGCAGGTGCGGCAAGGCTTCTACGGCGACGAAGTGCAGCGAATCCAGAGGGGGCGTGATGATGTCCGGATCATGGTCCGCTATCCACGTGAGCACCGACGATCCATGGCCGACATGGAGGCCATGCGCATTCGTCTGGAAGATGGAACCGAGATCCCCTTCGGGGAAGTGGCGAATGTGTCTCTGGGCAGAGGATACGCGATCATCAATCGGGCCAATCGCCGGCGGATCGTCAGTGTCACCGCCGATGTGGATCAGGCCGTCGCCAACGGCAATGAGGTCATCGCAGATCTGCAGACGCGGGTATTTCCCGCCCTGGCCGCCAAGTATCCCGGCTTGACCTACGATTTCGAAGGAGAGCAGCGCGATCAACGGGAGATCGCCCAGAGCCTCGGACGCGGCATCCTCCTGTCGATGTTGGCCATGGTGGCCCTACTGGCGCTTCAGTTCAGGAGTTATTGGCAGCCCTTGATCATCATGTCGGCCATTCCCTTTGGCATCGTGGGTGCGGTCGCCGGCCATGTGATCATGGGCTTTCAGCTCTCCATGATGTCGCTCTTTGGCATCGTGGCCCTGACCGGCGTGGTGGTCAATGACTCGCTCATCATGGTCGACCTGGCCAACCGGGAACGCCGCGCCGGCCTCGCTCTACCCGAGGTGATCAAGGCCGCGGTGACTCGGCGCTTTCGTCCCATCCTCCTGACGACACTGACGACCTTCTGCGGCCTGATTCCCATCATGCTGGAGAAGAGCCTGCAGGCGCATTTCCTGATCCCGATGGCCATTTCCCTGGCCTTTGGGGTGTTGTTCGCTACGGTGATCACATTGATCCTGGTCCCGTCACTCTATATGATTCTTGAAGATTTCCTGGCGGGATTCAGGCGGATGCGTCGCTTGCTGTTTTAGTCGGGACTCACCCATCCTAACCGTCACGCAAGATTGGAGAACAATGAATCGAGTCGAAACACAGGGTAAATTTAGCTGGTGTGAGTTGGCCACCACGGATGTCGCGAAGGCCAAGGCCTTCTACGAGAAACTACTGGGATGGACACTGGAAGATCTGCAGACAGAAGGCGGCGACAGCTACACCGTCATCAAGGTCGATGACGAACCCGTCGGAGGCATCTGTCCCATGCCTGAGACGCTCCCATCCGATAGCACCCCTCACTGGGGCGCCTACGTCTCTGTCGACGATGTGGACGCCACCGCGGCCGCCGTCCCGTGCTTGGGCGGTACGGTCCTTCTCCCGCCAACCGATATCCCGGAGTACGGCCGCTTCTGCGTGTTTCAGGATCCCCAAGGCGCCGTACTGCGGGTCATTACCTACGCCAAACGCGACGATGAGTAGGATGGCTGCATCGAGGGAGGGTCAGACTGACAGGCGTGGTCCAGAATCGTTCTCGCATAGGTGCCAGTCTGTGTACCACTCCTCGTGATCGTAGTCAGCGCAGCGGTTGTCGTTGTCGTAATCGATACCTCAATTACCCCAATTGGCCGTTTCGATCACGAATACGATTACGACAACGACAACGATCGGAGTCGACTTACACTACTCGCGGACCAGGCTCCGGTAGACCCGCTCGATCGTGTCGACCATCCTGGCCGGGGCGAACTTCTCCCGCACCTGTTCCAGCCCATTGCGGCCCAGTCGCTCTCGGAGTGCCGGATCCTGGATCAACTCGGCGCAGGCCTCGACCAGATCGCCTACCTGCTTCGGCCGCACCAGTCGCCCGGTCTGGTCGTTCACGACCTCCCGCGCGCCGTCCACATCAAAGCTGATCGCAGGGCGGCTGCAGAGCATGGCCTGCGGCAGCGTGCGTGCCAGCCCTTCTCGGAGGGAACAGTGCACTAGGATGTCGGAGGCCTTGATCGCCAGCGGGACCTCGTCGGGCTGTAGGAGACCGGTGAACCTGAAGCGATCCTCTAGGCCCATCTTTTTGATTCTCTCCCGATGGCTTGCAGTCAAGTTGCCGTCACCCACGAAGAGCCATAGGGCCTGGGGAAATCGCCGGGCCAGCGCAGCAGCGGACTCAATGATGTAGTCGTGGCCCTTAAGCATGAAGAGCCGCGCCACGCAGACCAGCACGGTGGCGTCTTCATGAATGTCGTGTCTCTCCCGAAAGGCCTGCCGCTGCGGCTCGGAGATGGGCTTTAGAAAGGGCGCCTCGTCTATGGCGGAGTAGGCCGTGGTATAGGGCTTGTGGCGGCCGATTCCCACGGCCAGGGACTGCGAGGTCATGGCATCCGCCACGGTCATGAAGTGGTCGGTGTACCGGGCGGTGGCCCGCTCGACGGCGACATAGAGCCGGTTGATGATGGGGTTTTGGTAGGGATGAAATGACAGTCCGTGCACGCTGTGCACAATCTTGGGTCGGTGTTTTCCCATGTGGTAGGCCGCGCGTCGCCCCAGGATGCCCCCCTTGGCGGAGTGCGTGTGCACGATGTCCGGCTGCAATCCTTCCAGCATCCCTTTGAGTTTGTGATAACTGATGTAGTCTTTCAGAGGCGCGATCGGCCGGCGCAGTTCTTTGATCACGTAAGTCCCGTACTTCTGCCCTTCCGTCTGCGAAAAGAGTTGCCCTTCGGGTCCCAGGGCCGGTCCGGTGATAAGCGTGACATCGTGTCCTCGCTCGGCGAGGAGTCGGCAGGTGATCAAGGTGTTTTCTTGGGCGCCGCCCACGATAAGACGAGTTATGATGTGAACAATCTTCAAAGAAGCTTTCCTTAGATTGATCCCTGCTCGTCCTCAGTACTTGATCCACATCAGACAGAGGCCCCGCGCCGGGGCCAACTGTCCCGCGGCGCTGCGATCCTGCGCCTTCAATATCGCCGGCATGTGGTCCGCACCCCACCGTCCGTGTCCGATGTCGACCAGCGTGCCCACGATATTGCGTGCCATGTTATAGAGGAAACCATTGCCCTCCACGTCCACCCGCACCCAGTGATTCATTCCCTCGATTTCCTCCGTGACGTCACATCGAAAGAGTGTGCGCATGGCGCTCTGACGGGCATCCGCGCCGGAGGCCATCGACTTGAAGTTCTGTTCGCCGACCAGGTGCCGAGCGGCTTGCTGCATGGCGGCGATGTCGATGGAGCCCGGCAGGTGCCAGCAGTAACGGGTCCTCATGACCGGACGCGGTTTGCTCACGCACAGCGTGTAGCGGTAGAGCTTGCGGGTGACATCACCGATCAGATCGAAGCGGCGATCGACCTCGCAGGCGTCCGTGACGGCGATGTCCTCGGGAAGTCGATCGGTCAGGGCTTTGGGAAAGTTCTCGGTGGGGATGGGACCGGCCACCTCGATGAGCCCCGATTGCCCCAGGGCGTGCACGCCGGCATCCGTGCGACTGGCCCCGTGGACGTGGGTCTTGCGACCGACCAGTGAGGTGGCTGCCTGACAGAGCGTCTCTTGGAGCGTGCAATAACCGGGCTGAACCTGCCAGCCGTGGTAGTTGGTGCCGTCATAGCCAATGGTCAGTTTTATCTTGCGGCGCTCCATAGGTGACATCTTATCGACACCTATGGGCCCAGGCCAATCTAAAAGGCTAACCGCCCTGTGAACAGTAATCAGTAATCAGTAATCGGTGATCAGTAGTCGGTAGTCGGTAATTGCTGAGCGGTTGTCGATTTTCTCGGTTAGGCCGTAAGATCGCCCACTGTTTACTGATTACTAATTCCCGCCTCGGGCACCCCCCTCTGCCAATAGGCGGAGAGGGCCGAAGCGGTGATGATGCAGATGAATACGAACAGCACCGGGGGCAGGGTAATCAGATCGCTGGCCTTTCCTTCATCTGCCAGACTCGTTGCCAGAATAACGCCCAGGCCGGCATTTTGCATGCCGATTTCAATGGCGAGGGTTCGACGTCGCTGTGGGATGAAACCGAAGACCTTTCCCACGCCATAGCCTGCCGCCAAGCCGTAGAGGTTCAAGCAGAGGATAGTGGCAAACAGGGCACTCGTCAGATCCTGCAAGCGGGCCTGATTCTTGGCAATGACATAGGCACAGATGAAGATGATGAATGTCACAGAGAGGGCGGGAAACACCGGCAGTATGCGTTCCATCTTTTCTGAGAGAAGCTGTCGGGCCCAGAAACCCATCAGCAAGGGTAGAACCACTGTGACGAACAGACCGAAGAACTGCTGAACAAAGGGGATATTCAGCTCAGATCCCACCAACCATTGGAGGAGAATCGGCGTCAACAGGGGACACAACAGTGTCGAGACCGTGGTGAGAGACACCGAATAGGCCGTATCTGCCTTCGCAAGATAACACATGACGTTGCTTGTCATGGCGCCCGGTGCACATCCCGTCAAAATCAGGCCAATGGCCAGCTCCCTGTCTAAATGGAACGCCTTGGTAAAGAGATAGGCCCCCAAGGGCATCAGCGTAAACTGCGCACAGACACCAATGAAGACGATTGAGGGGTGGCGTGCGACGTGCCTAAAGTCCTCACGTTTGAGGACGGCGCCGATGCCGAACATGGTCAACCCAAAGAAGAGTTTGTTTGTCGTGAGGACAAAAAACCTCTCCCCCAACACCAACAACTCGTGGCTCCCGATTTTGGCAAAGGGCGCCGGCACAAAGAAAGCAAGCACGCCTACGACGACGATGCCGACCAGGTAGTAGCGCGTATAGAGATCCAGCAAGGACCTGGAAGTCATCCCAAGACCTCTTTCGACTGCGATTGGCTGCAAAGTCCGTGGATCGGCGTTGTCGGCGAAAAAGGTTCTCGACGTACTTCAGTACGCCTCCGAGCCTTTTTCACCTCCGCCTTGACCGCGGCCTTTTCGCTCAATCTCGTTACAAAACAGGTCTTGGGATGACTTCTAAACATGAACCGAGTATAGGAGGGGAGTCCCCCAGGAGAAAAGAGAAAAGTGCTCCTCCCTGGATGCTCAGTAAATCGGTCCGCCCCTCTGCTTGTAGGCGTGTAGAACGGCCCGCGCCTCGTCTCGCAGGATGTCCCGTGTCACTTGAACGCCGCGCCGCTCCAAGGCCGCGCCCCACTGTCTCGGCTTGGTCCCTTCGTCGAATCCAATGGCCTCGGCGTCGGCCCCTCGCGCGCCACAGAGAAGACTCTGGACGCCGGACCAGGGAATGGCGCCTAGGCACATGGCACAGGGCTCAGTGCTGCTGGCAAGTTCGCATTCCGTGAGGACATGGCTTTTGCGTGACTGCTGCGCCAGGGCCAATGCGACCATTTCGGCGTGAGCAAGGGAGCAGTGCGCGGTGGTCACGATATTGATACCGGCTGCGACCAACTGACCTGTCTGCGTCGAGCAAATGACGGCGCCAAAGGGGCCGCCCGTGTCGTGCTCGACGTTCTTTTTAGCCAAGTTAATCGCGAGTCTCATGCGCTCCTCCTTCGAAGGGAAGGTGTTGCCCTGGGCCGCCATAAAGTCAGAAAACCACTCGGGCAGGTGAATGGAGATAACATTTCTGGTTGGATTCATCTTGCCGGTCTCTTAGATCGATTGCGTCATGTCTACTGTTTCCTTATCGGCGTCGCGAGACGAAATGATGAGTGTTTTGGAAAGGCCGATTGGCTTGCAGCGACCCAAAAAGGCAAGGGCGTATTCAGATCGAATACGCCCTTGTCGAAAGATGAAAGCTTGTGAGTTCGTATCTACTTACTGTCGTTGTTGTTCTCTTCGATCAGCTTTTTTAAGTAGCTGTTTTCCCGACGGGTGGCTTCAAGGTCAAATGCTTGATATTTAATACACACCCTGAGGTAGTCCAAAACCTCTTGTAGGTTGCTGATGCTTTTTCGGAGTTCATTGTGGCTTTCCTTGGCTTGCTGGGCAAGATCGGCCAGTCTCTGTGTTTGCGGATTTGTGTTGGAACCGAATTCCTTGACCAGGTCGTTCAGTTTGTGTTCAAACTTCGCTTCATCCATTCGTCACGTCCTCCTCAGTCATGATGTCCTGTTTGAGTTTCAGTCCCAGTCGAGCTGACCCCAATTATATCGCGGCGGCCCCTCAGAACAAAGCCGATTTCGGGGACGTGGTGGGAAATTGGCGTTATTGCGGAAAGTAATTGCTCCGTTCGACGGGCTGCGAGAGGTGCATGGTTTCTAGGCCCTATACCGCCCTTACCGGATCTCCGGGCTGTGACATGTGCAGGGGATGAAGCTATTGGGGACGACGGAGAATGCTCACGATCCTTGACAGTAGGTGCGGGAGCAGGATACATTCTACCGAACCTATCGATTAGGAGGCCTGGTGTGGCCGGATTTTTCTATCAGTTGGGGCGAAGTGTGGGTCCCAAGGTGCGCAAGGGCAGGTGGGTTTGGCAGACCCTGTTTGGAACCGAGCAGGAGATGATGACGGCTGAAAAAACCGTTGGCCAGGACCTTGCTCAGGAGGTGCTGGCGCAGCTCACTCGATCCGAACGAAAATTGCAGTCTCTCGTTGTGCAGATTGGCGAAAGATTGTCCGCGCGTTTGCGAGGTCAGCGCCGTGAGTTTGTCTTTACCGTCGTGGACGATCGACTGCCGAATGCCTTTGCGTTGCCTGGAGGACACGTCTTTGTCACGGACTCGATGCTGGACCTGTGCCGGAGTACCGAATCTCAGGTCGCGTTTGTGTTGGCGCATGAATTGGCGCACATCCTCAAGGGGCATACGATGGAGCGCATCATGCTCGACTCGGCAGTTTCAGTCGCATCAAATCTGACAATTGCCCGCGGCGCCGTGGGTGCTTGGGCGCGGAAAGTGGGCATTGGCGCCATCCAGAATGTGCACTCCCACGAGCGGGAGCTGGAGGCAGACGCGTTTGCGGCACGGCTGAGTCGGGCAGCGGGGTATGATGCGTCGAGCGCAGAGCAACTGCTGCTGGCGTGCTCCCAGGCCGACGTAGAGGGCGACTTGGAGGCACTCTACCCATACTTTCGTTCGCATCCACCTGTCAGGGAACGGATTGCAGCCATGCGCAGCGCCCTGGGAGAGCGTCGATAACGGGTCGGCATTTTCCTGCGGGCTGTTCCTAGGGATCAATCATCTACCAATCCACCACCGATCCGTCGTCGGGATCGAAACGTGCTCGGTAGGGTCTGGGTTCGCCCACTTGGGCCATGAGTTTGTCTTCGTCGATGGTGATCCCCAGGCCGGGATCGGTCAGCAGAGGCCGATGCCCGTTGGTGACAGGAGGCATTGGCTTGGCCAGCAAGTCAACGTATTCGTTGTCTCCTCGTTCTTGAACGAGGAAGTTCGGGATCGAGGCGGCAATCTGTAGGCTGGCTGCGAGCGCGCAGGGACCTTGAGGATTGTGAGGGGCAAGAGGAGAGTAGTAGGCCTCGGCCATACCGGCGATGATCTTGAGTTCGGTAATCCCTCCCGCGTAGCAGACATCCGGCTGCAGGATGGTGGCGGCGCGTTTTTCGAGAATCTCCCGGAATCCCCATTTGGTAAAAATGCGTTCGCCCGTGGCGATGGGTATGTGGGTTTTCCTGGCGATCTCGGCCATCACATCGACGTTCAGTGCTTGGACGATTTCCTCGTAGAACCAGGGTTGATAGGGTTCCAGCGCTTTGACCAGGAGCATGGCCGTTGGGGGTTGGACGGCGCCGTGAAAATCGATGCCGATGTCGACGCCCGGGCCATGCTTGTCACGCAGGGCCTTAAAGCGTTCGGCGACCTCTCCTACGAACTTCATACCCTCCACATATTTGAAG
>JADFHU010000396.1 GCA_022567055.1 Planctomycetota bacterium | reverse complement strand
TTAGGGTTCCGCCGGCGATCTCACCCTGCGCTGGGCCCCGCGCAGCCCGCACGGATTGAGCCAAACCGGAGGTGTAGTGGGCTACAGTGAGGATTTGGCGATTGAGAAGCGGCCAAAGATGCGGTGCAATTGGGGCATGGTTCAATTTTAGGTAACAGTTCATCAGGATTCACGATGCTTCTGAAGTCGTAAACCACATACCGAATTAGAGTTTTTGGTTCACGGTTCAGGGTTCACGGTTCGAAGCCTTGAATCAGTTTTTCCTTCAACTGTGAACCTGGAACCTGGAACCATGCCGCAAAGCCTATTTCTTAACAACGATTCTGGCCCCATGTTTGTTCGACACGATAGCGCTGATGGCTTTCCGGGTCTCCAGCCACGGCACGTAGGGGACGATGCGCACGGTTCGTTTGGCGCTCTGCAGGACCAGGGACTTGGTTGCCGGCAGGTCCGGCAGTTCCGTACGTTCGACGGTCACGCCGTTGGCCGGGAGTTCAAACAGGCAGAACAGCCGGTCCCGGCGCAGACTCAAGACATACTCCAGGGCGTCCACCAGGCTGGGCAGATTCAATGCCAGCATGCGGTGTGAGGCCACCCGTCTGAGATGTTGCGCGTAGTCATTGAGTCCGCACACGGTCAGTTCATATTCTCCGTCGGCAAGGTCCTGGGGGACAGTCACTTCAAACGCATGCGCTTCTTTGCGGGCGTGATAGGATTCGACCACCACCCCCACGCGAATCGTTTCACCCGGCCGCACCGTCAGATCGGAGACACTGAGGGAGGAGATGCGCGCCACCCGAGTTTGGGCTACCACCTCGACGCTGAGTTCCACCTCTTCGATGGGAACCTCGCCAAAGGGATTGTTCATGAGGAGCATGACGGAGCCCAGTCCCTCGCCCAAGAACTCCCGCAATCCGTTATTGGTGGAGACATTGGCAAAGCGAAGATGCCGACCTCCCTGGAGTCTTATCGCGCCTTCGTACAGGACCGTGTGCTCCGGGGGAAAGCCGCCCAAACTATGCACCGCGCCTTCAATGGTGGCCTTGAGGAGTAGCGGTGTGAGCAGCTTATGATAGGCCACGTGACACTGGAAGTGGCGGGATTCAACGCTGTTGATGTGGCGCACCGTCAAAAGCAGTGGCAGCGTCCGCGCCGTTTCACCCAAATGGCCGACGATACCGGTCGGCTCGTCAAAGCGAAGTGCCCCGACCACGTCCAAGGTACTGCCCAGCTTGAAGGACTGCTGCAGGTTTGAGACGACCGTGTGCACGTAGCCGGTCGCCATGGGGAAGTCGACCGCACCCAAACCCATGAAGTAGTGACCAAAACCAAACACCTTGTTGCCCCGTACTTCTGTCACGGTCCCGAATGCGGCTAACTCAATGTCACCGTGGACCAAAGGAAGCACCAACGTCCCTCCCGGCGCAAGACGACCGGCTGCATCGATCGGAGCGTGCCCCCCGTAGGCCACCGCCTCCAATCCCAAGGGGGTCAAGGAATCCTGCATGCCCGCCACCGCCTGGGCCCCAATGCCCGAGACCATCAGTGGGACCGAGGTGCGATGTCCGAATTTAGGAGACAGGCTCGCGCAGCGACGCGTCCACGCCGAAGCCTCTGCGAACCGGGACAAATCGATGGGCTCTCGGAAGTCCCAGGGGAGCGAGTCACTCGACACGACGTGGCGCCCACTTGCTGAGGATCCCGTCGCGTGTCGCGTGCCGATGCCCAGCATCTCTCGGATCGGGGTGACCCCATAGAGGGGCTCTGTGCTCAGGGGCCAGGCGAAGGCCAAGGCACCCGCCATGCGACCCTCCACAAAGACGGGCGACCCGCTGCAGCCCGCGACCGGGCCGGTATGCAAAAAACGCTCATCGGTGCCTTTCACCAGAATCGCATCGTGACCGGGCGCATAGTTACGCATGACGCTGACGACATCGAGGTCGAACTGCTCCACGTCCGTCCCGTCATAGCAGGTGAGACAATAGGCCCGCATGCCGGGACTGATCTCATTGATGTCGATGTACAACGCGGGGTCCCAAGCGCTCTCCAGATAAGAGGTGCCGAGAGAGGAACCCCCCCGAACGACCGTGGCGCCGCCGCCCGTCTGCCTCAAGAGCGTGGCAAGCAGAAGGTAACAAACAACGTTAAGCCGAACACTCGGTCTGACATTTAGGATCATCGGCACCCTTTCACTGGAGCAAGCGTGCAGGAATCTTAATTCCCGGCCCATGGCATTGCAAGGTAAAAGGGGTCGGTGGGTCTGTAGGTCGGTGGGTCGGGGGGTCCGTAAGTCTGTGGGTCGGTGGGTCCGTAGTCAGTAGTTCGGTAGTCGGTGATCAGTCGTCAGGTCATCGATTTTGCGGCCCTGCCAAAAGACTTTTTGCGAAAACCGGCACAGCCGTCTATAATGCCGGGTTCCAATTTTGACGACGGCTCGACTCTATGGGACCGATCTTATAACTGGAGACAAACATGAAATCGGAACATCGGCATGAACTGAAGACAAACGAACTCGCCGAGTGGATGAGCAACTTCCCCACCTGGGCCAAAGAGAACGCGATGGTGCTCATCCCAACGGTGGTGGTGTTGGCCGGCATCGGTTTTTATTATTTCTTCTGGAGTCAGGGCAGTGCGCGCGCCGATGAGCAAAACCGGGCCGACTTCACCGACGCTCTGAGCCGACTCTTGCAGGTAAAAAATCGTGTCGCGGCGGAATCGTCCGGTGCCGATGACATGCCGCTGCTCTTGACTGTGACCGCGGACAACCTCGCCATAGTGGCCGCCAGCAGCACCAGCGACGGCATGGCTGCCTTCGCCTTGATCAAACGGGCCGAGGCCTTGCGAAGTGCCGTCTTTTTTCAGACCCGGCAAACGCCAGAGGACCTTGCACTCCAAATCGAAGCCATCAAAGACGCACAGGCCAGTTACAGCGAAGCGCAGGCCAAGGCCGTCAATCACAAGACGCTGTTGGCCTCGGCAACCTATGGCCTGGGACTGTGCGCGGAAGAACTGCGGCACTTCGATGAGGCGAAACAGATCTACCGGGTGATGATTTCGGACCCCAATCTGCAGGGTACCGCGGCTCAAGCCAGTGCCGAGTATCGTCTCAAGACCCTGCACCACTATCGTTCGGAGATCGTGTTCAACGAGGCCCCCGCAGAGGTCAACCTGGCACCGGTGACCATTTCGCTGGATGGCACGCCCTCGGAAATCGTGTTCGACGAGACACCTGAAGAGGTCAACCTGGCGCCCGTGACCATTTCGCTGGATGGCACGCCTCTGACGGACACAAATACGCCGGCACTGGGGCCCGCCCTTGAACCGGCGGCTCCTGAACCTGTTCCCGTCGCGGACACCAATACGACGGAATGAGTGACCCCTCCATAGCATCTGAAACGCCGCCCCTGGGAGAACCCATCCTGATCCGAGTGGGTTGTTCGATCCGAGAGCGGCGTATCGATAAGTACCTCCACGGTCGATTCAGTCAATTCAGTCGTCGCTACTTCCAACGTGCGATCAAGACGCACCATGTGAAGGTGGACGGCAATGCGGTCAAGCAGAGCTACAAGCTCAGTCACGGCGAGTTGATCGAACTTGTCCTGCCCGAGCCCGAACCCACCGAAATCACACCGGAAGCGATCCCACTCGACATCCTCTTCGAGGACGAGGACCTGATCATTCTCAATAAACCGGTGGACATCGTCGTGCACCCGACGCGGGGCATCAGACACGGGACCCTGGTCAATGCCCTGGTGCACCACTGCGCCCATCTCTCCACCGGGCTGGGTGATTATCGACCGGGCATCGTACACCGTCTCGATCGCAACACCACCGGTGTCATGATCGTCACCAAGAACGATGAGGCCCAGTGGAAGGTGGCCAAGCAGTTTGAACACCGCCAGGTCGAGAAGACCTATCTGGCCATCGTGCACGGGACACCCCAACTCACGGCCGACTGCATCAATGCCCCCCTGGGAGTTCACCCCAAGTTTCGGGAGAAGTATGCCGTCCGCACGGACCTCGATCAGGGCAAACCCTCTACGACCTTCTTTGAAGTCCTGGAGCCCTTCCGGGGCTATTCGCTCATGAAGATGATGCCGAAGACAGGGCGAACACACCAGATCCGAGTTCACCTGGCCCACATCAACCATCCCATTGTCGCGGACGACACCTACGGGGGCAAACTCGTCTATCCCTGGCAACTGCAAGACGGGGAGCCCGCAGCCCAGGACCCCATCATCAATCGCTGCGCCCTGCACGCCTTTCAGATCGAATTCACGCATCCCCGCTCGCAGGAAACGGTTCGGTACGAGGCCCCCCTACCCAAAGACATGGAGACAGTCATCGAACTGCTCCGGCAACACCGGGCTCATTAGATCACCCATTATCGGAACGTCCCTTGCCGGCGAGTTCACACACCTGGTAAAACCCTGAATCCTACCGCCCAAAGAACCTGAAACGGTTCCGTGCAGAGACTCTGCTGTCATGTTCACCGTTCCGCCAATCTTCCTCCGACAACGCGACGACATAGTCTGGCGTGGTTTACGCATCACCACAGCGTCGGTCTAGTCCTGCTGTGGGGAGATGAAACAATCAAAACCTAGATGGATCATTGGCGTGCCGAGGGACACTGTCCTCATCCATGAAGGACACATCGCAAAAGGAGCTTACTATGTTTAAAGCATCTAGTGCCATGACCAGGAATCCAGTCGTCGTGAACAGGGGAACCGGCGTGTATGAGGCTATCAGCCTTATGATCGACAACGAGGTGGCCGGCTTGCCTGTCGTCAATGCGGACGGCACCGTGGCGGGCATCATTACCGAAAGAGATGTCTTGAAACTGCTCTACGATGCGGAAGACCAACAAAAGACCGTCGAACACTTCCTGACGGAAGACGTCGTCACCTTTGATGAGGACGACAGTCTGATCGATATCACCGAGTGCTTCCTTGCCAACCCCTTCCGCAGAGTCATCATCACCTCGGGTGGAAGGATAAGCGGCGTTGTCAGCCGCCGAGACATCATCCAGTACATCCTGAATCTCAGGCAGAAGAAGCTGGTGGACGCCGGCTGATCCCGCGAATCCCCCGACCCGGTTCAAGATCTTTCTCGTATGGGCGCCAGTCCGTGTACCACTCCTCGTCATCGTCATCGGCGCAGCGCTTGTCGTCTCAAGTCAGGGCATCCCCCACGTCGGCCGCGCGACGCCGCTCCCGTTGATACTCTCGCGGGGTGTCCATGTCCATCAACACCGCCGGGGTCGAGACCGGCCACTCGCAGACCTCCGATCCATGAGCCTGCAAGAGACCGCGCAGCCCAACGTCCTCGTACTGATTCAGGACCTCTTCGAAGTAGCATCGAGAGAATAGCATCGGGTGTCCCCGCCTGCCCTGGCAGAAGGGGACCAGGATCTGTTGATCGCCGGTCTCAAAGACACGCAGCATGTCACTCACCAATGTCCCGGTGATACGAGGCTGATCGCCCAGGACCACCAGGGCTGCCTCACAGTCAAGGGGCAGGACTTGCAGTGCACATCGCACCGAGGAGAGCATGTCCCCCTGCGGTTGCGGATTGGTCACCCAGGATACCGGTCGACCCGCCAGAGCCCCGGTCACACCCTCGGCATCACGGCCCACCACGATGCGGACATGGGAGAGGGGCGTGCTCAGGAGTTGGTCGACAATGTGGCCGATGACAGTCGTCTCGCCCCAGGGCAAGAGCAGCTTCTGCGTGCCCATGCGCCGCGACCGGCCCGCGGCCAAGACCACGGCCGAAATCATGACCTCACCCGGAGACGACGCAACTCGCTCCGCATCGGCATGGAGCGAATGCGCACGCCGGTG
>JADFHU010000395.1 GCA_022567055.1 Planctomycetota bacterium | reverse complement strand
ATATCCCCTGGCGCAACGTCGCTGGTTTTCGGGATAGGGATCGGCAATAAATAAGTTGGACAATTTGAGGTCCAAGTGTGCCCCATATTGGGTAGAAACAAGGATGGGGGACAGTCTTTTAAAAGACTGTCCCTTCCAAGCCTTCTTAGCGAAACCACAGGCATAGCCGTTCTACGTCGCGGATTTTGCGATTGAGAAGCGATCAAAGATGGGGTGCAATTGGGCATTCGAAAGTCCAAGTTATTTCTTGCCGGTCCCATATACTGAATCATGATTATATGGGTGTTGATTTGAATGCAGTCTGGCAGATCATCGAGAATGAATTGCCTGCCCTTAAAGAGAATGTCCTTAAGAATCTATAGAATCTTTAGATTCTACACCCGCCCGCGTAACGCCCTCTTTCTTCGCCGACATATCGGAAACGACTTCTGGGACCTGCTTGGTGTCGACGGAGTAGCGGAACTTCCAGCCGTCCAATGGAACCTCAATATTCGAAGAATGGGCCTGGTTCAAAAATCGACGGTTCCGGGTAACACTGAGTAAACCGCCGTTTCAGGATCGAAATCGCTATCGAAATCGTCTTTCATCCATCAGGACAATGGTAGCACCAAAGGCTTTTCTCGATCTCGATCCCGATTTCGATATCGATTTCGATATCGATTTCGATCCAGACACATTGTTACCCTGGTTTGAACCAGGCCGACCTTTCTGCTAGCGCAGCCGGTCGCGGAGTCCCCGACAGCCCAGCCCTTACACACAAACCGCTTCAGCTAGAAGTTGTTCAAGAATCTCTTAAGGCTCGTCTTCAAGGACGTAAGATCTGTTACCTCGGTATTCGGGCCAATCTTCAATTCAAATACGTCCTCTGGAGTTGCAGAGCGATCATTGAAGACTGACTTATCACTATCTATATTGTCTTCGGTGGCCTGGGCCACTTTATTACGCAGAATATCATTCGCATCAGGGGCAGCTTGGTGTGCGCTGAGACTAAGCCGAAAGATAACCACCCCTGTGGCTAAACCTATTATCAAAAGCCACCCTCCAGTTTTCTTGGTTAATCTAGTATTTGCGGTCATTGGATGAACTTACCTGATACAACTTTCTCCTATTCGGGATACTACCCCGGTAAGTTCTGCTTGAGAAGGTTATTCTATCTGCCCTCTGGTCAATTGGGCTTGAGTTCCCGAGGCTCGCTGGGTAAGTTGGTGGCCGATCTGACATGGCGATGAGCCTAAACAATACAAGGGATTGATCGGTAGGTGATCTGTATGAGAATTCCTAGAATTTTAATGGTCGTTGCGGTGCTGTGCTCACTATGGACTTTGAGTGGCTGCGACGCGCAACTGCGTGCGGGCTTCTCCGTCAAGCGGGGAGACGAAGCTCCGGCAGAGACCGGATCGCGACAGTACCTCCTGGAAAAAGTAGACGATGTGGCGGTGGTACAACTCTATGCCGATGGGTTCGAACGGCTCGCAGTGAATGAGAAGATTCTGATCTACCATCTCTACCAGGCGGCATTGGCCGGTCGAGACATCTTTATCGATCAGAAGTATAAGTACTCTCTAGAAATCCGAGCGCTGATCGAAGCGGTGCTGACGCATCCCGAGGGCATCGATCCCGAGACGCTGGCGGAGGTCCGTCGCTATACGAAGCTCTTTTGGATCAACAACGGTCCGCACAATGCCATTACGGGCCGCAAGAATGTCCTGAACTGTTCCTTTGAGGCCTTTCTGGTGGCGGTGCAGACAAGCGAGCGTGCAGGGGCCACTCTGTCCAGGCAACCCGGGGAGAGCACGACCGCCCTGGTGGAACGCTTGCGCCCGGTGCTCTTCGATCCGACGGTGGACGCCCAAGTGACGAATAAGTCACCGGGTGCCGGACGGGACATTCTGGTCGCCAGCGCCAACAACCTCTACGAAAACGTCACCATGCAGGATCTGGTCGGCTTTCAGGAGAAATATCCCCTCAACTCGAAGCTGGTGAAGGAAGAAGATGGGCAATTACGGGAGATCGTGTGGCGGGCCGGATTCGATTCGGTGGTGCCGGCGGGAATGTACGCGTCGCAGATCAAGCAGGTCGTCTCCCACCTGGAGGCGGCGATCGACTATGCGACGCCCCGCATGGCGCGGGCATTGGGGGCCCTGGTCCACTACTACCGTACCGGTAATCCTCAGGACTTTCGTGCCTACAATATCGCCTGGGTGGCGGACACCGAGTCACCCGTGGATACCATCAATGGCTTCATCGAGGTCTACGTCGACGCGCGGGGGCAGAAGGGCGCCTGGGAGGGGCTGGTCTATTTCAATGATCCGGCCAAGATGGAGATGATGGAGGTGATCGCGGAGAACGCCCAGTGGTTTGAAGACCACATGCCCTACGCGCCGGAGTTTCGCAAGGCCGAGGTGAAGGGGATCTCGGCGAAGGCCATTCAGGTGATCATCGAGACGGGCGACTCGGGTCCCGTGAGTCCCATTGGCATCAATCTGCCCAACGCCCAGGATGTCCGCAGCGACTATGGCAGTAAGTCGGTCTCCATCAGCAATGTCATCGAGGCCTATGACCAATCACGCTCGCCCGAGACGCGGCGCGAGTTCTGCTATACGGAGGAGGCGTTGGCGCGGGTCGATCGCTGGAAGACGACCACGCTGGATCTGCACGTCAACCTGCATGAGGTGGTTGGGCATGCCTCGGGCAAGCTCTCACCCGAGCTGAAGGTCAATCCGGAGGATGTCATCAAGGAGTTCTATTCGGCCCTGGAGGAGGCCCGGGCCGACCTGGTCGCCCTCTGGTTCGTGGGAGATCCCCGGCTGGTGGACTTGAGCCTGATCCAAGAGAGCGATCGCTCAGCCATCGAGCTGGCGGCCTATGAGATCTATACCCGCAATGCCCTCGCACAGTTGCGTCGCGTGCGCGAGGGCACCACGCTGGAAGAAGACCACATGCGCAACCGGCAGATGATTGTCCACTGGCTCATGGAGAACTCCGAGTCCATCGAGATCAGGAAACAGGCCGACAAGACCTACTACGTGGTCACCGACGCCGCCCGGTGGAAGGCGGGCGTGGGCCGACTCCTGACGGAGGTCCAGCGGATCAAGTCGGAAGGCGACTACGACGCAGCCAAGAAACTCTTCACCGACCACGGGATTCACTTCGACGCCGCCCTTAGGGACGAGGTAGTCGCTCGCTGGGATGCCCTGAAACAGCCTTCCTACACCGGTTTCGTGATGCCCGAACTCACCGCCCACAGAGACGCCACGGGCAATATACGGGACGTGACGGTGAGCTATCCGATGGATCTGGAACGCCAGATGTTAAAGTGGTCCGGGCATTAGTGGGTCTCGGAACCTGGTAATCGGTAATCAGTAATCGGTAATCGGTGGGTCTGCGATCCGTTATCCGAGATCTGCGATCACGCTCTCGCCAAATACGGCACGAGACGCTTCCCCGGAGTTTCCGACGTACCGCTCTTTAATAGTGCTTGATGTCCGCGGCAAGATGCCTCATACTACGGTGCCGTGTCAATTTCCGCCGCCTGGATCGACATGTAGGCCGAAGCGGAACCCTTCGAACTCTTGAAGGAGTCAAAGGGACCGGCAAGAAACAACCTGGACTTTTGAATGCCCAATTGAACCCCATCTTTGATCGCTTCTCAATCGCGAAATCCAGATCCCTCGGCTTCGCTCGGGACAGGCTCCGAACAGCTACGCCTGTGGTTTCGCTCAATCGGCGCGACCCAATATGGAGCACACTTGGACCCCAAATTGTCCAATTCATTTCTTGCCGATCCCTAAAGCAACAGATGAGAGTCACCCGATGAAGTTCAGCGAACTCGGACTTCCCCCTACAATCCTCAAAGTGCTTTACTCCATGGGCTACGATGAAATGACGCCCATCCAGGAGGCCACCTATCATGTCATTTCCGCCGGCCACGATATCTGCGCTCTGGCCGAGACCGGGACGGGCAAGACGGCAGCCTGCGCGATCCCCCTGATTCAGATGGTGGACACCAAACTCAATGCCATTCAGGGCTTGATCGTGGTGCCCACGCGGGAGCTGTGCCTGCAGTATGTGAGTGAAATTCAGAAGATCGCCGTTAAGACGGGCGTCGTCCCCTTTGCCGTCTATGGCGGCTTCAGCAAACAGATTCAGGCCGCCAAGATCCGCCATGAGGTCCATATCCTGGTCGCCACGCCGGGACGCCTGATTGACTTGATCTACGACGGGATCGTCACTCTGGGGGAGGTCAAATGTGTTATCTTGGATGAGGCCGATGAACTCTTGAACGTCGGCTTCCTCAGCGACATCGAGTTCATCATGTCCTGTCTCGTGCACGAACACCAGACCATGTTGTTTTCCGCCACCATGGCAGACGACATCAAGAAACTGACGGAGACCTACCTGCGTGATCCGCAGCACATCTCGCTGATCACCAAGCAAGCCTCACCCAAGAGCATTGAACACTATTTCAAATACATTCACCCCAACGCCAAGCAAGCGGACCTGGTCGACTACTTCCAGACGGAAAAGATCAGGCAGGCCATTATCTTCTGCAACGCCCGTCACCAGGTCGATCGTCTCTTCGGCTCCCTCAAGAAGCAGGTCAAGGATCTGGAGTTCATTCACGGCGGGCTCGCACAGGAGAAACGAACCTCCATCATTCGCCGCTTTCGTCAGCAGAAGATTCATGCACTGATCGCGACCGACGTGGCGGGCAGAGGGCTGGATTTCACCCATGTCTCGCACATCATCAACTGGGATTTCCCCCGCGAACTCCTGCAATACACCCATCGTACGGGCCGAACCGGGCGCATGGGGAGGCGAGGCCTGGCCTTGACCTACATCGCCAAGCACGATCTTTCCAATCTACGCAAACTGCTCCAGACCAGAAAACTGACGGCACACTGGCTGGGAAAAGATGGCCTGAATCCCGAGAAAGGCGGGGAATCCGGAAAGGCCCAGGCGCGGGCCAAGACGGGAAAAAAGAGATTATCACGACGCCGTCGACCCCGGCGCAGGCAGTCGGCTTCCAAGGCCCCTGCCAGCGGAGCGTAGACAGCGCGACCGCTAAGTCGTCGTGCAAAAACAACTCACCGGTTTTCCATCTCATCTTCACGCCATCTTCGTCCGTTCCTCAATCGTGAAAACAGCGGCTTCCTTGTGGCAAGATTAGCTGCGCTAGCAGCATCAATAAGAATCACAAGCAATCCTCAACGTAGAACTGCTACGCTTCCGGTTTCGCTCAATCGATCACGCACGAATCTGACGCAAATCTGAGCGTAAAACCAAGGACTTGTTTTTGCACAACTCCTAAGCGGCCGCGCAACGCCTCCAAGGCCATTTCGATGGTCTCACTCAGTTCCGGACCTCGCAGCCCGGTCCCTAAACTCGCAGATGCTTGTCCACGAGGACGTTCCAGGGCAACAGACCTGTTCCATCACACTCTTTATTGCAATCGGACCCAAAATAATTGCAACTTAGTTGCAGGTTTCTCGTATACTCTCTATCGATCGCTAAAGCCTGATCACCACTTGACTTGTAAGGACGTTTAATTGAAGAACCGCTTTTTGAAAATCTGTTCGGAGCTGCGGCACCATGCCCCATTTACCGTATTTGGAGCACTGACGGGCCTCGTCTGCATGTTGGCGCTTAAGGATTGGGGGCCCCAGACCAACCACCAACTCTTTCTGCTGTTCCATCCCCTGCACGTCTTGCTGTCCGCGGTCGTGACGGCCTCCCTCTTCAAGATGCGGTCCACCAAGGCGAGTTTTTTAGCGGTGCTGTCGGTTGGGTATTTCGGCGCTATCGGCGTGGCGACTCTGAGCGATTGCGTGGTGCCCTTCTTGGGGGAATCCTTGATTGGCGTCGCTGTTCCCG
>JADFHU010000394.1 GCA_022567055.1 Planctomycetota bacterium | reverse complement strand
GGAAAGCGGGTAGCGCTATCCACAAAGCCGGTCCACAGGCATGGCGGGTCTTGGCGTGTTGACATCATCTTCGTCCTTCAGGGTTGGCGCAGAGAGGGATTGCTACGTTCCGCTTACCTCGAGTTCCAAGAGCGTAGGGAACCTTACCTTGACTGATCATTGGTGAGAGTTTCATCTGCCATCCGTGATCTAAATGGCCTCCTGAGATGGTTCAGGAAGGGAGGACCAGAAGCTGGTAAATCACCTACTGTTTTCGGGTAATTATTCTCAGAGCTTCGCCCCGTCGGCTGCGCGCTGGATTCCGACACAAGGCGCATGCGTCCTCTGGATATAGACCCAGTTAGGAGGGTGGTTCCAAGCTAAGCTGAACACTGGACCCGGGGCATCGCCGGCTGGGTCCAATTGCCAATGCTGAGCTATCCTCATAGATATCGCATGTTTCCAGGGGACAGGTCGGTACTTTTGCATCCCGACTTTACGTCCTTGGAAGGTTGTTTCCAGGTAACTTAGACGCATGCTGTGAACTAAATATAAGTAATTTTGGGTGGTTACTGGTACTAGTAAGTGCATATCTGAGTCCATCCCCGGTGAGGGCATAAAGGACACCTGTGCCAGGCGGTAAAACCTCCGCTCTCAGGACGGCGGAAGCTTCAGAAAGAGCCTGCCCCGGGAGTCTTGCGTGCACCTCCACTCCTCACCTGCTCCCATACGCCGGGGTCTGCGGAGCCCCGCAAGCCTGGCCCTGTCCGGCAGGAAAGTGAAGGACTTGGTGCCGTAGGTCCGAAAACACGCCCCCTGCCTGGCTCGTTGGTCCGTTGAACCATTGAGGTCGGTCTTCATTCGTCCTTCGCGACAAATCCCGGCGTCCGAACTTGGCGTCCACTCGCCCCACTTGCGGTCCTTCGCCTCGCAGGTGGTGTCCGGTCCGCCCTAAAACTACAGAGACGATCCCGAGAGGAATCCCTGACTCGACTGAATGCAGCTCGGAAGAGTAGCGCAGGATGACACAATAAAGACATGCAACTCAACTGAAGGTTTTATATTGACATTTGTGTGTAAATTATGGTAATCTAGGCAGATTCGAGTTACCTAACGCGATGCCTCTGAGCTTGAGAGAAAGTGATCCCGGCTTTTTAGTCAGTATCTGACTGGCGTGGATCACTGGCGAGGAAGCATGGACGGGAGCAAGGCGGAGTTGAGAATCCAAAAGGGGATGAAAAGATGGAGAGGCATGCGCGAAAGGGTACGGTTGAGAGTTGCCCACAAATCAATGTTATTCGCAAAAGCGTCTCTTCTGGGGAGGGGACGAGAAAACAGCCCAACCTGCAGATAATCAACATCAGAGAGGGTAGCTCCGCGGAGAGCGAAGTGCGTGGCTGCGGTGGCACGGGTGATGCAAGAGCAATTCTTCCCCTGTGGAAGCGGATTCTGGATGTTGTGGGGGCAATCATCGGCCTCATTCTCATCTTTCCAATGATTGCCTTTGTGAGCATCTTTATCAAAATCGTGTCAAAAGGACCGGTATTCTTCAAGCAGGAGAGGGTTGGGTTCAAGGGAAAGACTTTCACCATGTGGAAGTTTCGCACCTACGAAGTGGCCGCTGAGTCCACTACCCATGAGCTGCACCTCATCAAGCTCATTGCGGACGCTCATGACGGTGAGGGAATCTCCCATAGACCCATGAAGAAACTGGACAGACACCCGGGCATCATCCCCTTTGGGAATGTCCTCAGGAAGACAGGCATTGACGAACTCCCTCAGCTCTTCAATGTCCTGCAAGGCGATATGAGCCTTGTTGGGCCCCGGCCCGCGATTTCCTATGAAGTGGAGCAGTATTCATCTCACCATCGCGAGCGTTTGCAGGCAATGCCCGGCTTGACCGGCCTCTGGCAAGTGAGCGGCAAGAATAGACTCTCCTTCAATGAAATGGTTGATCTCGATGTCCGCTATTGGATGAAGAAGAACTTGTTGTTGGATATATCCATTATCCTCAAGACACCCAGTGCCATCGTCATGCAGCTGCTCGATGCCATTCGAGAGAGGCAGCAGAATGCAGCGGCGCCGGAGGATGATGCTTTGGACGAGAAGTCCGACACGGCTCAAGAATGTAACCTTCTCTTGGCGATACCACGAAGCAAACGAAACAGCTGGCTCAAGGCGGGAAGTGGATCCGTTAGCCTAAAGAAGGGAAAATTCTGAATGTGCATGATGCTACGCATCCAACCGCATAGGTCAATTTCACCCTGTTTTCGTCTCTCCCGATAAGCATTGAAGTCAGACCAGGGGTAGAGAAGGCGTTCGAACTGTTTAAATGAATCGGGGATCTTATAGGGTGAATGGGTGAGTCTGCTGTAGACGATTTTATCCGTGCTCATACCCGATCTGACCAGCAACTCATGTGCGCCCGTAAATCGGGGATTACACTCAATCAATTTCAATTTGTTGTCGCGAAGATCACGCTTGAATTCAACGTTGCCTAGACCACGATATCCGATCTCTCGAAAGAATCTTCTGCCTATTTCAGCAACATCCGGCAACCACTCGGTGATGTGGTAGCAGCCACTTCCAAACCCCTTCGGAAAGCGCCGTATAACGCGTTTGGTGAAATCGAATAGGCATTCTCCTTTTTTATCGACATAGGTATAGTAACTGCACAATAGAGAATCAGGACCCGGAACATACTCCGTCAGCATGACCTCCAACGTATGCTCATGAACCTCGCGAAGGTGCGCTTCCATCTGTTCCCTGGTTTCGACCAGCAGTAATTTGAAACTGAATACCCGCCGATAGAGGTGCGAGATAATAGGCTTCACCAGAACCGGAAACTCAATATCCACCCCGCGGTAGAACGGATCACCCTCTATGCCATACCAACAGCGTGGGACGTCGATACCGGCCTTTTGGGCTAATAAGAACGTCTGGTACTTGTCTAGCAGGGCCAATTGCAGCCGTGGTAGGTTTTCCTCCAGGACGTAGCGAGCGTTCAATTCATGGTGGTGGACCGCCACAAACTCGACCGCATCATCACTGCAGCACAAGATGACATTGCCCTTCAATTCCAATGGAGGCTCTTCGAGCAACAGTTTTTTCCAGTATACTGAAAGGTCCTCACCAGTAGCGACAGAGTAGAGCTTGCGGCAAAAACGCGAATAGTGAATCGAGGATTTCCTGTGAGTAGAAACCGACACTGTAATCCCCAAGTCTCCCAAACTTCGAGCCACCGCCAAAGTGTTTTCATGCCCTCCCAGCAGCAATACCGATGGATTGTTCTTCATAGGTTCCAGCGTCAAGAGTCTGCCTCAATGGACTGTCAAGCCTGGCCGATGGCGCGAATCACCTCGAGAGGGCGTTCCCGATGGACTCAAGCAGCGCGGCTTCAGCTTTAGTGGGATAGTGGGTACCCACGTAGGGCAAGACCGTATCTTTCAGCTCGCTGGCGGTAAAGGTCGTGACTCGAGCAGCAACGGGAATCGGTAGGGCTTGCGAGGTCGAACGATTGTCGGCCTCAGCCAATGGAAGAAGGTTCCCACTAAAATAGACATTTCCCTCATCGGCTCCCCGCTTAAACCGGATGGCATCATCCTCGTCACCGGCCAAACCGCTCACATAGTGAAAGAGATTGTTCACGACGTTAAGACTCGGGTTTATTTCGCCCTTGTCGTACGCGATGTCAAGTCCGGCGGCTCCTCGTTCAAAGTATCCCCAGCCGTATATGACATTATTGACATAGTCGACCAATTGATTGTTATGCCGAATCCTGATCTGTCGCTCATTGTTGCCGGCGAAAACATTGTGATGAATAGAGACCCGCTCTCGGGCCTGCCTCGTGCTTCCGGTTGAAAGATGCAGCATCGTAACGGTGTCGGTGATCAGGTTCCACTGAAGGGTGATGTCCGTGACATCACCATAGATATCAAAAACACCATCGGTCGCCGCCCGAGCTGTAATATGGTCGATCACGACACGAGAAACCGATTCATCATCGCCATCTATTCCCCAGATATCTCCACGGTTTTGGTGCTCAACTGCCTGTCCCTCCATGCGCAGGTGATGAATCACCACATCCGAAACCGGACCCGTGCTAGGCCGAGCCTCAATCGTAGTACCGATTGTTCCCGGTTGAACAATGGTAATTCCCGGATCCGGGGCGGAAGCCCCGTCAATCGTGATATAAGAGTAGCGAATGTTCAGATTTCGTTGAAGCGTGATCGTACCGGCAAGATCAAATACGATATGACGCCTGCCACGCGAAACGGCATCCCGCAGGCTACCCGTCCCCGAGTCTGCTAGCGTGGTGACATGAAAGGTGTCATAGCGACCGGGGCTACTCTCGCTTCCACGCGTCACCGCACCAAAGCCTTCATACCGAAGATGGGCATTAGCGTCAGAGCCAAGGCCACCTGTGGGATGGCTTCGGGTCTGGTCGGAATCTCCGCTGGGCCCCCGACAGGATTGATCTTGACTGACGCCGACACTGTCGGCAGAGGTTGCCACGGCGACCAGAACGGCAGTAAGAAAGAACAGCCATGTCCTGCTGGTCCGGGCGAGTCGTATGGAAGGAGTGCGTACCATTCGGTTGGTGATCATTCGTCGCTGTCGTCGAGACGGTCTTCCCCATGCAGTCGCCGAGACTTCGCAGGAAAGACCACGCTTGGCCAGCGGTTGAAAAAGTGCTCGGTCATGGTGTCCGGCCCGCCCCAGATGGGTAGAGCCCGTCCGGCCCAGGTAAAGAGGTCGTACAGAATGAACCGTGCCACGTCGTGATCTCGTTCAGTACTGGTATAGATGATCTGCGCAGGATATGCCGCGTTCCCCGCCACCGGCAGACAACCGACAATTAGCGCAATCCACGGTTTTTCGCGACCTCGCATCGTCATCTGAATTAACCGGAACAGTGTGTACACCGTGCGGCCAATCAGCCCGCCCGATAAAATGCCGATCATCATCGTGTTCAGGCTAATGACGCCGGCACCATGCAGGGCCGGCAAAATGACCCACTGCATGAATTTAATAAGTGGCTTGATGGCGAGATGAATCCCAAAATCCGCGAGGTATTCGGTCGCTTCCTCACTCTTTACATGCCGCCGCAGCACCCTTGCCTCATGTGGGAAAAGCTGCCGACGGCGCGCCCACGAGGCAATGCGATGCACTACCAATACACGTCCGATGCGTGCTCGGTATTTCTGCGACATCAAAAAATGCGCCGTCATGCGCACTTTGCTCCAAATCCAGCGAGGCGTGAACGTCGATAGAAAAGAGCGAATCTTTCGGCCGAGCTTCTTAAATCCGCTTTTTACACCCCGAACAAATAGCCGCGAGTACCAGGCGATGGGGCGCTGACGGTATGAGTCGGCCTGTGCCTGATTGATCTTCCCGCGCTTGTGGGCGTATGTGACGCTTCTGTCTATGCGTCGCATGGACCGCCACGCGTGCTGGCACCTCCCGATCTGACAGGCAAGTTCAAGCATGCGATCAAAGCGATTCTGAACCTCGGCTATCTCTTCCCGGAACGGCTCCCGTTCACCATCGATTATGAACCGCTGGCCCTCGGGCGCACGATCACGCGGGACGGGATCACGATTTCACCCTATCCCACCAGCCACCTCGCGGGCATGACCGACTTTGCGGCCGCGCACGGGTACCCCAACCGGGGAGAGTGCTTCGCGATGTACATCAAGGCCGGTAAAACGGCCATTGTCTACTCGGCCGATCTCGGCTCGCTCGATGATCTGAACGCAATCGAGGGTACGATCGACTGGCTCCTGATCGAAAGCACCCACATCGCGCTCGACCAACTCTGGTCCTGGGCGGAGGAGCGCGGAGTCCGGCGCATCATCCTCACCCACATCGCCGACGTGCTCCAGGCATTTTTCGCG
>JADFHU010000393.1 GCA_022567055.1 Planctomycetota bacterium | reverse complement strand
ATGCACATGCCTACGTCTATCTGGTTTTTCGGCCTGGTTCATTTCCGGGTTACATTCCCGATCGTTGTCGTGATCGTAATCGAAACAGTGAATTGGGGCAATTAAGAGTGTCGATTAAGACAACCGCTGCGCTGACAACGACAACGAAGATAGCTACGCAGGGTGATACCTATTCGGGAGTGATAGTGAACCATGCCGTTTTTTTCCTTGAACCGCCATATCCCCGGTGGTACATTCAATCGATGTTATGAAGTAATTAAACCACAAACCAATAAGGACTCCGAGCTATGACATATGACTTGAACAGGACCATTGGAATCTGTTTGCTCTTAGCTGCCTGGATTTCTGTTTCTTTTGCTGAAAGCAAAACGGAAGACAGCCCTCCGGCTGAGGAAGACGTGCCCGCGGTAGCCTATGAAAGAGCGCCGACCTGGGCAGAAACTGTCCGAGTGAACCGTAGCGCTCTGTTGGAGTACAAGAATTCTTTCATTTTCTCAGCAAATGATGTCACTCCGGATGCCAACGCCATTCCCATCGATGTGGAGATCAGTGATAGGCAGACTCTCTGGCTCGTTGCGAATCGTCGGGGCCAGGCGGTATGGTGCTCTCCTCAATTGGTGAGGGAGGATGGGACCACCCTTTCCTTAACCACCTTGGAGCCGTTTTCTCAAGAGGTCGGCCGGGGGGAACTAAAGGTAGACACGGCGGTGGTGGCCGGTCAAAACTTTCCCGAGAGTTTATTGGCTCCCGCCGCCAGCAGAATTGGATACCGACTGGATGGTCAGTATACGCGCTTTAAGGCCGGAGTAGGCCTCAATGAGTCATCTCGAAATGGCAATGTTGATTTTTATGTTTGTACGGCGCCGGTTTTTGAGATGCTGGATGAATCGGCAGAAAAACTCTTCGCCGGTATTGATGCTGATTTTCCTGACCATGCGCGGGGTCTCCTGGTGAACGGCATAGAGGGTGAACGTTGCGAGTTCCTGTATCATGAAGATCCTTTGACATTGCTTAAAAAGGCAACCGAAAATGCCTTGGATCAAGTGAAAGCCTATGGAATTCCCTATCGTGATAGGGCTGAGAATTTGGACGGCCAGGGAACAGTTGAACAGTGGCTGGAATTGCTCGGTCACGTTCTGGAATTACAGACTAACCTGTTTCACATTCGAGACCAGATCAAGCAGGTGGTTCCGGTTTTGACCCGATTTACCCGCGATTTCAGCCTGGAACTCGAGTTGCTGAGTGAGCGTGCCACATATCTGCAAACCCACATGGACTCGCAGGTCCTGGGGACATTCAAACCGGTTTCGGAAATAGAGCAAATCGAGAACGAGCTGACGATGATTGAGTCCCATAGGCTGAGCGGTGATGCCCTACCTTTAGAGAGGCTCAAGATATTGGGAGATCAGGCCAAGGCACTGGCCGAACGATTGGATCAGTTTGTCGGATGGCCTGCTGTCCGGAGAGACAACCATCGTAGCGGCATTTCGTATGAACACATCCAGTTGCCCTTGCATCGTGACTGGGTCCACACGCCTAATTTGGAGCCAAAGCCCGCGTGGCCACCTCCGGCAAGGGTAAACCGGGCGGTCAAAAGTGATCCACTTGACCCGACGCTGACCTATGATCGTGCGTTCCACACCGTTGTTCATGATGGCTTGGTCTACTACGGCTCATCGGCAGATGATTCGGTTCACTGCCTGGAATTGACGACCGGGAAAGAACTCTGGACCTACACGACCAACGGCCCTATTCGCCTCGCGCCTGCCCTCTATGCGGGAAAATGCTACGTTGGATCAGATGATGGATATCTCTACTGCCTCAATGGCAAAACAGGCGCGTTGATATGGAAATTCCGAGCGGGACCCGAGACCCCGTGGGTCGCGGGGAACGGCCGGATCATCTCCTCTTTTCCCGTGCGCTGCGGGATCTGCGTGAGTGAGGACATCGTCTACTTTGCGGCGGGATTATTCCCTCGACAGGGCACATTCCTGTGTGCGCTGAATGCCGAAAACGGCGAGGAGATTTTTGTGGAGCCTCTGACCTGTTCGCCTCAGGGGTACATGCTACTCACTCCCACTAAAATTATGGTCTCTACCGGACGCACGCCCTTTGTGATGTGCGACCGAAAAACCGGTAAACTCGTAGAGCAACTGGGAACGAGTAGTTCCTGGGGTCAAGATCTAAAGGGGGGGTCATTCGCGGTTGTCATTGAAGACCGGGTTGCCACCGGGCCCAGTGAAGATGGCCACCTCCATCTGTTCAATTCCGAGCGGATAAAGTCGGTTTTCCGCAGTGTCGGCCAGCAGGTTTTAGTCTGTGGCTCGACCGCCTACATTTTGAGAAAGGACGGTTTATTTGCCATAGACCGTCGGAAATACCTGCTCGAAAAGGAAGAAAGCCTTAAATGGCGTGTGCACGGTGAGCAATCGCACTGCATGATTATGGCGGGTGATACGGTTTTCTGCGGTGCAGAGGGCGGAGTTTATGCCATTCATGCCACCACCGGCGCTCGTCTCTGGACCACGGCTGTTGAGGGCAGAGTGGAAGGATTGGCGGTCAGTCTCGGCCGCCTGTTGGTCAATACATCAACAGGCAAAACCTATTGCTTTTCCGAGAGACCTCCCTCTCACACGGTTGCAGACGACACCAGACCTGAATCCAGCATTGCGATTGATTCCCAAACGAAACAACTGGCCTCCGACCTTGTTTCGCTGGCCAAGGTTAAAAAAGGCTATCTTCTCCTGCAGAATTATGGAGATGTCCGGCTTGCCGCTCAATTAGCCCTTATCAGTGACTTCCGGATCATCTGTGCAGAGACCGATAGGGAAAAGATTGACCGGATGCGCACCCAGCTTCTCGACGCCGGTCTTTACGGTCGGCAAATCGTCTGTCACCATTGGCCCACCGGGGTGTCACCTTACCAACGATATCTCTTCAACGCCATAATGATCAATGTCGAGAACGGCAGTGTCCTCTCCGAGACGCAATACCAGTCCATTCAACGGCAACTGCGGCCCCACGGTGGATTACTGGCCATCTTTGGCCAAAGCAGAGACCAGCTTCGGCCCTTTGGACACCAGACCGAGTGGTTCCCGGGCGACACCCGAGGAACCCGGTTTGCGTACCAATACCGTGGGGCCTTAATCGGTGAAGGGACATGGACGCATCCCTATGCCGATCCGGGAAACAGTGCCTGTAGTAACGATCAGTTTTCCTTTGCCAATACGACGATCCAGTGGTTCGGCGCACCCGGTCCACGCAATATTGTGGACCGTCACCAGAAGAGCCCTCCCCCCGTTTATGCCAAGGGCCGGGTTTTTGTAACCGGTTCCGACTATATTGTCGCAGTTGATGCCTACAACGGCACCATCCTATGGGAGAACAAGCTAGCTGAATCGGGACGCGTTCGGATAATGGGCAACTGTGGAAATATGGTGGCCATGGATGACCGCCTTTATGTGGCTCACAGCGGATTCTGCACGGCATTTGATGCTCAGACGGGCCAGCAGGTCTTTCAAACCAGTACGGAACAGCTCAATACCGAATGGGGTTACCTCGCCCATGTCAATGGTGTTCTCCTGGGTAGCAGCGGACGGAGTGGATCCATGAACAGACCTCTTCTTCGTCGTTGGCCGGACATGAAACTTCAAGAAGGGAGCTTTTCCTGCAGCTATGAACTGTTTGCCTGCGATCCCAAAACCGGTAAACGGCTGTGGCGTTACCGTCCACAGCATGGGGCCATCATCAACCCGGCCATCGCCTGTTCCGGAAACCGTGTGTGTTTCCTGGAAAGCCTGAACCCAAAGACCCTGCAAACCGAGATTGGCCGCACTGATTTGAAGACACTCCTTGAAAAAGGGGTCCGATTTGTTGCCTTGGACATCACCACGGGGCAGCAGGCATGGGAGGCAAAACCGGATATGCAGAATGTCCAGCATATCGTGTATCTAAGTGCCACCCCAGACACGGTCATTGTTACAGGAAGCTGTCATGTAGAGGTTGGAAATGCCATCAAGAATCGATACTCCATGATTGCCTACGACTCGGCGACCGGTCAGCAACGGTGGGCTAGCCTTGAGGTTCCCGGTTACGAAGACGCTACCGATGGGAACCACGGTGCGTTGCGTCAGCATCCCGTTATTGTCGGTGACATCGTCTATGGGAACGGCTATGCCCGATATCTGCAGACAGGCGAGGAGTACGCGGGTTGGAAATGGACAAAGAGTCATAAGTGTGCCACGCTCTCTGCCTCTGGACGATGCGCCTTCAGCAGGTATGAAAGGACGAAGCTGCCCTTTATGTTCGATCTGGAATCCGGAACGCGCCAGGCGCTCACCACCGTTTCCCGTCCGGGATGCTGGATTAACATGTTACCGGTGGGTGGTCTGATCGTTATCCCGGAAGGTAGTGCAGGCTGTACCTGTGGCTATTCTATTCAAACGTCCCTGGCACTCTCTCCTGAACCAGTGATAGCTCAGGCAACTTCTCCATAAACGTAGATGCCGCAAATATGAAGGCAGTAGTCTCTCTCGATCAAAACGTTGCGTCCGCCCCGAAGCACGATGCCGGCCTGAGAATCTTACAAGGTGTGGTAGCGGATAATGTTATCGGCCGACTTGTTGTGAGCAGACGTAAATCCTCTTTCCCGTCGACCCAATAGCGATCGTGCGTCCAAGAGAAGTCCGGAGGGATCCTAATCGACTACTCGTTGACCCACTGCTCATAGACTCGGTCCAGGGCTGCCTCTTGCGGATCGCCGGCGTGAAGTGCGACTCTGTATCTCAGCCTAAGAGTCTGTCCTTTCTCCAGACGCCAGGGCTGCTTCTGGAAATTCAGCGGCGACGGCGACAAATGCCCGTACTCCCGCGTAAACCAGACGGGAGGCCAGGGGTTGTCCGGGTGCGTCATCACGGCGATGCCCTCAACCAGGTCACCGTGGTTTCTCCGTTTGCCGTGATAGCCGCACCATGTGGCCTGCTTACCGTAGGTGCCAGCAGCACCGACGCCGCCCTCGGAGTTCATCAGCACTCCGCCATAAGTCGGTGATATATCCGACGCCGCACGAATCGCGAAGAACGAATGCTTGGCTTTTTTGACCTCAACATCCTCGACCGCGGTCAGCTTGAAATCGCAGTCGATGCACCATAATCGATCGCTGGCCACTGTCACGATGAATCTGCGCTCGTCGCGCATCGGCGCGCCGCTCTCCTTGCTGATCCACTCGCACTCATCGAGTATTTCAGCCGAGGTCTTCGTCACCTTGCCGAGTCTCAGACCGACCGAGTGTATCTGGCCCCTCTCCAGCGAGTTGTCGGCCCAGTAGTCTCCCCCGTTCATGGGCTCACACCCAAGCCACAGTCCGCGGTGATGCGGATAAGGCAGACCGGACTCACTCGTCAGCGACATCCCCGACACAGGCCCGTTGACCGGAGAAAAATAGGGATATTTCAGACTCTTATGCGCTCTATAGCTGGTTAGCGGCATGTTGTTGCGCCGCACCAGCACATTGGCCCCATTACGATACGCCGTCAGTCCCTCAGCTTCAGGCACGGGCTGGGCGTAATCAATCGCCCCGGCCTTCTCGCCCAGCAATAATCCGGCAGCAAGACCAAACACCGCCGCCGATCCACAGCGCAAAAACTCACGCCTACCCAAATTCGTACCCATAGCAATGTCTCCTGGAATTGCGACGTTCTCAAGCATCGCGGCGCAGCAACTCGCCGGGCCAGTCACTATTAAGAGCACCTACGCAAAATGACTCTGCATTCAAACGGCTTATTCTGCGTCTGGACGGCGCCAGGCGCCATCGACCGTCCTCGGACGGCCTGCTTCGCCTTCCTTGCCAGTCGCAGAAACGCTCGTTTTCGGTGCTACG
>JADFHU010000392.1 GCA_022567055.1 Planctomycetota bacterium | reverse complement strand
CAAGGCTGATGTGACTAGCTGGACCTCGTTGTCAGGATGACATGTCTCTGATATCTGTACTTGGTAGCCAGCGCCTTTATGCCCATCACGTGTGGCATCAGGATCGGAAGGATTCTGTATTACATTGCCTCCGGGTTTTTCCTTCACGCTGACTTTTTCTTCTTCAACTTCACATTGCTCATAGAAGATACGCTTCATCGCCTTATAGGTATCCCGATTGTGATGTGCGGGATCCTCTGCAAAACGTTGGACTAATGCCAGCATATCCTCAGCGACCTGCTGGCGAAGCAGGCGTCGTGAGTCCTTGTCCTTGCCGGTATCACCGAAAAGATGATGAACACTGGGGGCATAACGCTGTCGCAATGAGTCTTCCAACGACTCATAGCCGTCAGTGTCATATTGTTTTACTTTTGCCAAGAATCGTTTTATGGCAACTCCCATTAATCGTGTGCGACCCAAGTCAGCCATATGACTGAATACATGCGTTGAATCCAGTCGTTGTAGGTCAATTTTAATACCCAACAAATCCACCAGCTTGGTACTGACGTCATGCATCACCTTGGCGGCAAGCTCTTCCTGTTCGTATTTGAGAATGTAACGTTCCAAGGTACGTACACTAAGGTCCTGAGCCACGGGTTCGAGATTCAAGGCATAATGAACCGCCATATTGAAACAATATTCAGTCACCGCTTCTTGCTTGGTCCAGTTCTTCATTTCCATCAATAGAATAAGGCCTGCCATGGCATAAAGCTCTTTGCTGGGTCGGCCCATGGTGTCATGGAGATGACTGCCCAATTCAGTGACCGGCATGAGTTCCAGGGTGACATGCCGAAATGCACCCGGCCAATCATCAAGCAACCGTTGCCGTGCTCGCTCGCTTAAGACCGGATCATAGCTGTCAAACAGGGTGGTTTGTTGAGGAGTAACGATCCTTCGCATATTTGATGTAACCTCCTTATGTATCAATGAGTTACATCATAGCAAGCTTAGGATCCGCGTCAAGCAAAAAAATGAGTTAAATGTCTATATTTGATGAGTTTAAGTGCAATATGTCGTGAATATTCGTTCATTCCGTTAGTGCCATCTAAATTTTATCAGCATTTCTAAAGATTTCTCGGGACACGCTTCAAGGCCCCTGCTATAGTTGTCCACATGATAGCTATGGCACCAGAAATTGGCTGTGTGGATCTGCCGATAGGCCCGGTGAGCGAAGGACTCAATCTAGAGCAACTGCTCCAAGAAAACCGTGCACTGCACTGCGAAAAAAACTACTACAGAAGCCTGCATGAAAGAGCTAAAACCCGAGAAGAACTGCTCAAGCAGGAGGTTCAACAACTCAAGGCACGAATCCGCTATCTGGAGCAAAAGCTTTATGGTCGTAAATCTGAGAAGAAGACCTCGAGCGAGAAAAACACCTCTTCGTCCAGTGATGACCCACCCAAAAAAGAGAGAGGTCAGCAGCCAGGCAGTCCCGGCCATGGACGCAGAGATTACAGCCACCTTCCAGTGGAAGAGGAGAGTTATGAATTAGATCAAGCCGTCTGTCCTAAATGTGACTGTCCTTTCCATGAAGATCCATTGCTGGGCACCGACGACTCAGAAACAATTGAGATAGAGGTCAAGGCGTATCGCCGCAAGGCCAAGCGAAAAAAATACAAGAAAACCTGTCAATGTGAGGGTGTTCCAGGCATTATCACCGCCCCGGGGCCGCCCAAGCTGATTAACAAGGGCAAATTGGGTATCTCTGTATGGGTTCACCTCTTACTGGAAAAGTATCTCTATCAGCGTCCGATCAATCGACTTTTGGAGTCGTTCAAGGATATTGAATACGAGGTGCCTCCAGGAACAATCGGTGATGGCCTCAAAAAACTGCCACCACTCTTTGAACCTGTTTTAAAGGAGATCATCAAAAAGAATCAAACCGAAAGACACCTCCATGCGGATGAGACCCGTTGGCTGGTCTTTGAATTCATAGATGGCAAAAAGAGCTACCGTTGGTATATGTGGGTCTTTGTCTCGAAACAGACGGTTGTGTATATATTAGACCCCAGTCGTGCGACGAGTGTCATTGAAAAACACTTGAATGTCGTCAGTGTATTGATCTTGAGTGTCGATCGTTATTCATCCTACAAATCCTTTGCCAAAGACCGTGAGAATGTCATTCTGGCGTTCTGTTGGACTCACGTCAGAAGGGACTTTTTGACGAGCGCCAAGGGCTTTGATGAACTCGAAGCATGGGGTATGGCGTGGGTTGATTCTATTGGTGAGATCTTTCATCTGAATAATCAGCGGATGGCCCATGAGGTTGATTCGCCCGAGTTTGCCCAGGCCGATCAGTCTTTGCGTCAAGCGCTGGATGCCATGAAACAACAATTCGAGTTGGAATTAGCCGAAGAGAATTTACATCCTGAAAGAGGCAAACGTTTAAACAGCATCAAAGAACATTGGGAAGGCTTACAGGTCTTTGTGGATCATCCGTGGATTCCCATGGATAACAGTGAGGCCGAGAGACGAATGGTTACTGCGGCATTGGGACGAAAAAACTACTACGGTTCCGGCTCAGTATGGAGCGGTCATTTTACCGCCAGTCTGTTTAGTATCTTTCAAACACTGAAGCTCTGGAAGATCAATCCCCGTAAATGGTTGACTCAGTATTTACAGAAGTGCGCCGAAAACCGTGGTCACTCCCCTACAGACGTAGCCTGTTTCATACCTTGGACCATGTCAAAAGAGCAGTTGGCTCGATTCCAATATCCGGATACCTCATGAAAGCCGCCAGTCAATCCTATCGCTATTGTGGCCGGGACTTCTCTGGAACAGAATTGGAGAAGGTACGTCAAATCATCGCCTCAGACGATCGCCCTAATCGTGTGACGATCTCTCGACGTGTGTGTGATGCCTTTGGATGGACCAAGCCAGACGGCGGCCTCAAGGAGATGAGCTGTCGGGTCGCGTTACTCCGCATGGAACGTGATGGTCTGCTCCGGTTGCCACCGCCTCAAAGAGGCAATGGCAATCGCACGGCCAAAGTCCACATCAGCCGTGCCTCTGATCCGAAGCCTGATGTCTGCGTTGGGGCGGGCGCCTTGGGACCATTAAGGCTTGAACTAGTCGTTAAGGGCACCACCTCCGGACTATGGAACGAATTGATAGAGCGCTATCATTACCTGGGCCATAAGCCGTTACCCGGTGCTCAACTGCGTTATTTTGTTTATGGTGGTTCTCGTCTTCTGGCGACACTTGGCTTTGGGGCTTCGGCCTGGAGCGTGGCAGGTCGAGATCGCATGATCGGTTGGACTGCTGAGCAACGCAAAAGCAATCTGCATCTCATCGTTAACAATGCCCGGTTTCTAATCCTGCCCTGGATTAAGTCCCGGAATCTGGCCTCTAAGATATTATCATTAGCCTGTAAACAGATACGACAAGATTGGTACACCAGATACCACTATCACCCTGTGTTACTGGAGACCTTTGTTGAGATTGATCGCTTTACAGGAACCTGCTACCGAGCCGCCAACTGGCAGCAAGTCGGCATTACGCAAGGCCGTGGCAAGCTAGAAAAATCAGTGCACGGCACATTACCCAAGAAATACGTTCTGGTTTATCCTCTCGTCAAAGACTTCAAAGAGCAACTCTGTTGTTAATCCATTTATCCCTGGCATAGACGTCCTTACGGGACGACCCACCCACTGCGTGAGTTCTTCATCAGCCTAGAGCCCCCCTGTTGCCTTTGCCATCATGATGTCAAAACGCTAAAAAAGTAGCCAGCGACATACGAGAGGAACGAATGTTCACACGGCCCGCGATTGTTGACCAGAAAGAACGTCTTGGCGACTGGGAAGCAGATCTGGTCGTAGGGTCAGCCGGAAGCGGCTACCTTGTCACACTGGTGGAACGGGTTTCGAAGATGACGCTGATCGGTTTTGTTGACCACAAGACAGCCCCTGAAGTGACCGCGGAAATCATTCGTCTCTTACTGCCTTACAAGCAGTATGTGCACACAATTACCTTTGACAATGGTCGTGAATTCAATGGCCATCAGGAGATCTCCAGACAACTGAACTGTGGTTGCTATTTTGCCAAACCCTATCACTCCTGGGAGCGAGGGCTGAATGAAAACACGAACGGCCTCATCCGTCAGTACCTTCCGAAAAAGTTACCGTTCCCTCCCATAACGGGTTCCACATTACAATACATTATGGGTAGATTAAATACACGACCGAGGAAGTTACTTGACTATGTCACACCAACGGAAATATACTCTCAGTTAATCAAATTAGCGGCATGATGAAAACGACTCATTTGTTGCACTTGTGAGTTGAATCCGCCTCGAACCACTTTCTCAGTTTTGCATTCTTCTGGATCATCTTTTTCGCCTGAAGAAAGTACTTCAACTTCGGCTTTTTGACTTTCTGCACCTTGAGCCCCGATTCGGCAAACCCCAGGACGTAAATATATTCATCCGGCTCGAAACGCCATTCTAGAAAACGGTATTTCCTGGAAAGTATTCCCCAGCCTGATTTTTTTAATTTGAATTCCTTCAGTTTTTTCTTGTTGGCCCGGAGTGCTGTATCGAGAGAGGGGGGCAGGTTGTCGAATTGATTGGAGCGGACCTGGAACTCCTCCGTTTTTCCCTCATGGGTGATTTTGGCGCCGTCCACCATCACCAGGGCGGTGGCGCCGCTGTCGTCGTCCAGGTAAAAGCCTTCATCCGAAAAAAAACTGTCAATGGTATGCCAGCTGCTACTGTTTTGCCTCCGGCGCAGTTCCTGGATTTCAAGATTGTAGAGGGCGCATTGCTTGCGGCTGATGGGCGCGGTGACCAGCTTGTCCTTCTCGACGAGGATGAAGCCTTTGACTTCGACGTTGGTGCCGACGGCGCCGGTATTGATTTTACAGGTGGGAATGTTCTGGATGGTGCGCTTCACCTTGAGTTTGCGGAATCCCAAGATGAACCAGACGATGCCCATGACCGCGCCCGCGAAGGCACAGGAAACAAGATCCTCACGAAAACTCCACGACATGGCTTCACCTTCCTTTAGAAACCATATGGCGGGAACTCAGTCAAACTTGGGGAGATTGATTTTGACCTTGACATCGCGCCGCTCTTCTTCCGACACCTTAAACATTACTTCCTGAGCCAAACCCATGGGTCCGGCGACGAAGGCATCCGGAATCTACTGGATGCGGATGTTGAAATTGTTGACGCTGTCGTTGTAGAATTCGCGCCGGTCGGCCAAGCTTTCTTCTAGATGCGAGATGCGGTTCTGCATTTGCAGGAAGTTCTCATTGGCTTTCGTCTCCGGATAATTTTCCGCTTAGCCGAAAATACTGCGGAAGTCGGCGCTGATCTCGTTACTGGCTTCAGATTTGCCTTCGATGCCGCGGGCGCTGACATATTTTTCCAGCGACTTGAGCAGGCGTCGAGCATGCCTTTTTCAAACTGGGTGTAACTTTCGCAGACGGAAATCAGTTTGGGGATTTCGTCATAGCGCTGTTTGAGGATGACGTCGATGTTGCCCCAGGATTTTTTAATGTTTTCCTTAACCGAGATCAGGCCGTTATAGATCATGATGAAATAGCCGATGATCCCGACGAAGCCGAATCCGAGGATGGACAAAACGATAACGGTTGTGGTTCCCATAAGGACCCTCCCGTCAGGTTACTGATAGGAAATTTGATTTAACAACCATAGAAATGATTGTACGCCCGAGGGGAAGGCCGATCAATGGAAAACAGCCCCAGGACCACCATGGCGGTCCTGGGGCTGTTGCATGTGGTGTGTACCCGGTCCATTTGAGTCAAAATACCAGGAAAGCGCCTCTCATCAGGCCCAAAATCTGGTCTGGACCCTAGGCTGTGTCGGAAAACTCGATCTGG
>JADFHU010000391.1 GCA_022567055.1 Planctomycetota bacterium | reverse complement strand
GGCGAGGAGAGCCGTGGCCCAACACATCCCTCGACTCACCCCCCGCGCCAAGGCCGTGATCTGGTTGTTCCAGGAGGGTGGGCCCAGCGGATTTGACCTCTTCGATCCCAAGCCCCAACTGACCAAGAGCGATGGCCAGAGACTGCCGGGCGTCGACCCCTTCTTCGGCAACCCCGGTCCTCTCATGGACACACCCTTTAAATTCAAGCAGCACGGGCAAAGCGGCACCTGGGTCTCGCACGTGATGCCGCATATTGCCGAATGCGTCGATGACATCTGCCTCATCAAGTCCTGCCACTGCGAGTCGAACAGTCACGCGCCGGCGATGTACCAGATGAACACCGGCTATACGCGTCCCGGCTTCCCCAGCGCCGGCGCCTGGATGACCTATGGTCTGGGCTCCGACAACCGCGACCTGCCGGGATTTGTGGTGCTGCCCAAGCTGAACGGCACCAAGGGCGGTCTATTGAATTGGGGGCCGGGTTTCCTACCCGGTGAAAACCAAGGCACGATGTTTTATTCCGGCGACAAGCCTATTCTGAACCTTGACCGGCCCCAAGGGGTGTCGGTTGAACAACAGCGTTCTCAACTGGACTTCATCCGCAAGATGAACCAGCGTCATCTCGATGCGAACCCCCTTGAATCCGATCTTGAGACCCGCATCAACAGCTTCGAATTGGCCTTTCGTATGCAGTTCGAAGCCAACCAAGTTGTCGACCTGAAAGGCGAAACCAAAGAAACGCGGGAGCTTTACGGGATCAATGACGAAGAAACGGAAGATTACGGAACGAAACTGCTCTTGGCCCGACGTTTGGTGGAACGCGGCGTCCGCCTGGTGCAGGCCTATCCCGCCGAAGAATGGGATGCGCACAGCAATCTCAAGAACAACCACGAGACACTCTGCCGCCTGACCGACAAACCCGTGGCCGGGTTGCTCAAGGACCTCAAACGCCGTGGCTTGCTCGATACCACCCTGGTCATCTGGGGAGGCGAATTCGGCCGCCTGCCCGTTTCAGAGGGCAACCGCGGTCGCGACCACAATCCCCATGGTTTCCTGATGTGGATGGCCGGCGGCGGCGTCCGTGGCGGCATGAGCTATGGCGAGACCGATGAATTTGGCTATCACGCCATCGAAAACCCGGTATCCGTGCCCGACATTCATGCGACGATCCTGCACCTGTTGGGTCTGAACCACGAGGAGCTGACCTACCGCCACAACGGACGCGATTTCCGACTGACCGACGTCAGTGGCAATGTCATCACACCAATCCTGGCGTGATCTTAGGATCTCATGACGGTCCCACGTAGGCCAGCTAGGGAACGACCCATGCATATCATGATGCCAAAAGCAAGACAGATCACCTGTGGGCCAATCGCCTACCTCGTCCTGGCGGGATGCCTGATTCATACTGTGACTGCTGAGGTCCAGATGCAGACTTATACCTATAAGCGAGTGGGTGACTTGGAGATCCGGGCGAATGTTCATCGGGAGGACGACAAGAAGATTCGTCCCGTGCTCGTCTGGATCCACGGCGGTGCGTTGATCAATGGGGGACGCCAAGGGGTCAATGGACGCGTCAAAAAGATGTTTCTCGATGCGGGTTATGCGATCGTATCGATCGACTACCGCCTGGCGCCCGAAACGAAGTTGCCCGCGATTATTGAAGATGTCGAAGATGCCTTCAAGTGGATCCGGGAGCAGGGCCCGTCCTTGTTTCAGATTGACCCCGGCAGGATTGCCGTGTCAGGCGGTTCGGCCGGCGGCTATCTCACCTTGATGACGGGCCACCGTGTAAAACCTCGTCCCACCGTATTGGTCGCATTCTATGGCTACGGCGATCTGGTGGGTGACTGGTACAGCCAACCCAGCCCTCATCCCCGTCATCAGAGATCGAAGATGTCGGAGCGCGAGGTGAGGAAACAGGTCAGCGGCCCGCCCATTGCCAATTCACGAGACCGAAAAGGGAACGGCGGGGCATTCTATCAGTTCTGTCGCCAGCGAGGGATCTGGCCCCAGGAGGTGTCCGGCTGGGACCCCCACAGAGACGTGAAGAAGTATGAGCCCTACATGCCGGCCAACAGTGTCACGGGGGCGTATCCACCCACGCTCCTGATCCATGGGACGGATGATACGGATGTGCCCTATGAGCAGTCGAAGATCATGGCGGAGGCCTTCGAAAAGCACGGCATCGACTATGAACTCATCACCATCACGGGTGGAGAACATGGTCTGGGCGGCGGTGATCCCCAGAAGATCGATATGGCCTACCAGAGGGCCTTTGAGTTTGTCCACGAACGCATGTCAGAAAAGTAGATCCTTCGCTCTCAAGGCAGAAAGGGACTCGACCATGAATCAGATGAGACACTCCGCGCGACATCACCCCAGGCTTTGTCGGAAGACTCCGTCGTCGGCCCGAGAGCGAGCCATTTTTTCGCCTGGCAAAGACGGCGAAGCAGGCGATGTTTGTTCTATCGTCGATGCAGCCGGATGCAGCCAGGCGGAAAAAGGGCCGCTCGAAGCCAGATCGAGTTTTCCGACACAGCCTAGAACAACACTGGGGGCGGCCATGGGTCTCGTCCTTATCTTGAGCCTGATGAGTCCATTCATCGCGGCAGTGTCGGGCGAGGTAGCCGGCAGCAGAGTCCTGGCCGAACGACTGATCGATCTGGCCGGCATGGATCGAGGCCTCTGCGCCGTCCTGGGTGCGGATGGCGATCTGGCCCTTCAGATCGTGAAACGCAGCAATCTCCTGGTGCATCTGCGCGACTCTGAGAGGTCGGTCGTCAACGCTCAGCGGCGTTTGGCCGAAGAAGCGGGCATCGGGATCAATCGGCTGGTGATCGAGCAAGGCCCCCTGACGAGGCTTCCCTATGCGGACAACATGATCGATGTGATCATCACGACGCGCATGCAGGGTGACACGAAGACACAACCACCCCTCTCGGAGGTCCTCCGGGTGTTGCGACCCGACGGAATCGCCGTCATCGGCGCGACAAAAGAGGGTGGCACACAAATGCTCCGTCAGTGGGCACAGGGAGGGAACGTCGGCGAAGTCAAAATATGGCAGGATGATCATGGCTCATGGCTGCGCTTCGCCAAGCCTGCGATGGAGGGCATTGACGAATGGACCCACTGGGAACATCGTCCGGACAACAATCCCCTTTCCACCGACGAGGCCATCAAGGCGCCCTACCTCACGCAGTTCCTGGCGGAACCCTATTACATCGCCATGCCGGCCATTACCACGGCGGCGGGAGGCCGAACTTTCCTGGCCACGGGACACATCGCTCACCATCAACGTGAATGGGAGATGATCAACAAGCTGATTGCCCGCAATGGGTACAACGGCATCGTCTTATGGGAGCGTGACCTGGCGGACGGATCTCTCGCCCATCAGTCCGCCTTCATCGCCACTGCGGAGATCTTCTATTTGATGGAAGGGGACCGTTGCCTGCTGCTCGATGCTCAAACCGGCCAGGAGAAGGGCAGCATTCAGATCCCCGGCATGGAGGGCCAATGGAAGTGGATGGCCATGGAGGATGGTGTCCTCTTCGCCATGGCGGGTGACGAAAAGGGCGACGCCAAGGTCATCAAGGGCAATCGCAATTTTGGCGGCTGGAGTTGGGCGGATCTCAGCGCGGGCTACTACCAGAAACCAAGAGTGCCCTGGGGCTTCGGCACGCGCCTCGCCGCGCTAAACCTCGACGGCATGGAGTGCCTATGGTTGCATCAGGAGGACACACCCATCGATTCCCGCGCATTGGCGATGCATAACCAGAAACTCTATCTCTATTGCCCCGGCACCTATCTGCGCGGCCTGGATGCCTGCACCGGTGAAGTCCTGTGGACGAACCGCGATCCCGAGATGCTGCGCCTCATCGAGGAACCGGGAAGGAAACTGGTTTCGACACCCGGCTTCCGCAGCGCCTGTATAGCGGTTGCCACGAATGAGGCGCTCATTATCCAAGGGCAAACTAGAATGAATGTCATCGCCCTATCCACCGAGACCGGCGAGCTACTCTGGCAGAAGCAGAAGATCAGCAACAATCCGAATGTCATCGTCGTGGACGGCCTGGCCATCCTGGGCGTGGGTGGCCGAAGCAGCCATGTCGCGGTCGACCCCGCGACCGGTGAGGTCATTGAGAATCTTAACTTTCGCAAGGCCGCCTGCACCCGACTCACGGGCTGCCCGGACTCCCTATTCGTGCGTGGCGAGGGAACGCTTCGTTACGATCGGGCCAGCAAGAAAGTTTTGGTCGATGGGGCCATTCGTCCGGCGTGCAACGACGGTGTCATTGCCGCCAATGGCATGCTCTACATCGGCCCCTGGTCCTGTGACTGCAATCTATCCCTGATTGGGGCGATGGCCAAATGCTCGGCGGGCGCATTCAAGTTTGATCACGTGGCCACCGAGGCCGAACGGCTGGAGCTGGGGACAGGCGACCTGTCGGTCATCGTCCCACTGGATGTCACCGAGGCGGACTGGCCGACCTACCGGGCGAACAATCAGCGCACGGCCTCGACGGCCGCCCGACTCGCGCGACCCAATACCGCCGGCAATCCAACGGCCACACGTTCCTGGGTGTACACTCCGAATCAGCCGCAAGTAACGACCCCTCCCATCTCAGCCGGCGGTCTGGTCTTGGTAGCCGGACGGGACGGCAAGGTCCGTGCCCTGGATGCCAAGGATGGACAGCTTCGTTGGACCTTCGCCACCGCAGGACCCATCAAGATGCCCCCGACGATCTGGGCATCTCGGGCCTACGTCGGCAGTGGTGACGGACACGTCTATGCCCTGGAAGCCGCTACCGGACGTTTGCTATGGCGCTTCCGTGCGGCGCCCGTCGAACGGCACATCATGGTGTACGGCAACCTCTGCTCCACCTGGCCGGTCAACACCGGCGTGCTGGTCGAAGACGGGGTGGCCTATTTCGGCGCGGGCATCATTGACGGCGACGGCACCTACGTCTATGCCCTCGATGCCAAGACGGGCAAGATCAAGTGGCAGAACAACTCATCGGGCCACTTGAATCCCGAGTTGCGTAAGGGCGTCTCAGCCCAGGGGTGTCTGACGATCCTGGGCGATCAACTACTGATGGCGGGTGGAAACCAGGTCAGTCCCGCTCGCTTTGCAATCGAGACGGGCCGGTGTCTCAGCCAAACGTTTGCCCAAGGCAATCCCAAAGCCAATCACGGCAAGCTCGTTGGCGTCTTCCTCGATGAACACGCCATCACCGGCGGCAGGATCCTTTACGCCTCCGCGGAGAATGTGGCGAACAAGGACAGCTTCGTCGTCCATAACGGGCGGCGTTCTTTGCCCTTGAGCTTTGGCGGCATTCCCCCAGCATGGAACGACGATATGGTCGCACTGGTCAACTTCCGCAATGGGAAACTGACATGCTTCGATGCGGACAAGGCCATCAAGCGCGTCAAAGAAGGATTTCCCGAGACGGATGGGCCTCGACCGCAACGATGGCGTGCCCTTGCCGACGCATTCAGGAGGGACGAAGGCGTCCGCTGGGAGTCCGATCTTGGCGAGCAAGAATTCGAGCTGGTTTCGTTGGCTGTCTGTCCCGTCTCGGTAGTCGCCGTCGTAAAGTATCAGGTGCGGGTACGGGCCCATCCCCAATGGTTTCTGGTTGCCTTGAATTCGCGGAGCGGCACACCCTACTGGTTCTGGCGTTACCCTCTACCCTCCAAGCCCTTACCCGGAGGACTGCTGATCGACAGAGACGGCCGGGTCATCGTGACCATGCTAAACGGAAATGTTCACAGCTTCGGACCCCAGCGCCCACGCCAAGCGCAGCCAGACAGGGCAGATGCAAGAAGGAATTAGGGGGCGCGTGAGGGAGGTCTCAGGCGTGATCGAGTTAATTTGAAATTGAG
>JADFHU010000390.1 GCA_022567055.1 Planctomycetota bacterium | reverse complement strand
TGCGCGACGAGGGGACGGCGGCTACGCCCAAACTGATCGAAATGCTGGCGGATAGCGATGATCAGAACGTGGCACTGAAAGCCCTGGGGAGAATCCCGCCCGCAGTGGAACATCTCTCGCTCTACATCGAATCCCTGAGCCATCGCGATTACATCGTACGGGGGTATTCGTGTGAGGCGCTGGGCAGACTGCATGGCAAGGCCAAGGAGGCCTTGCCGGCGCTCCGCAAGGCCAGCAAAGATCGAAATCGCTTCGTGCGCCAGCGAGCCAGTCGCGCCATCGAACGGGTGGAAGGTCAAGGTTGAAGCCCACCCTCCAACTGGCGGCGACCACCACGCCGGACGGCAAGAAACTGGTTCTATCCCGACATGACCGGGATTTCTACCTGTCCATCGACCAATACCCACTCATGAACAGTCGTGAGCAGGAATCCGAACTGGAATTGGCCCGCCTAGGCTGCCAGGGGTTACAGGGGCGCCCGAATCCTCATGTGTTGATTGGGGGCTTGGGAATGGGATTCACCCTCCGGCAGACGCTTGAGCTGCTGCCCGAGAAAGCCAAGGTCACGGTCGCAGAACTGGTCCCGGAGGTGATCGTCTGGAATCGTGACTTCTTGGGCGATCTGACCCGTCACGCCTGGCAGGATCCACGCGTGGTGGTCAAGTCCTGCGATGTCTGTGACATCATCCAAAGCGCCAATGGCCTCTTTGATGCTATCCTGCTCGATGTAGACCATGGGCCCTCCTCTATGACCAACGCCCATAATGCCAGGCTGTATCAGCCTGCGGGCCTTCACGCCATGATGCGGGCCCTCAGAGAAGAGGGCTGCTTGGCCATTTGGTCTGTCCAAGGGGATGTGCAGTTTGAAAAGAGACTCAAGCGGGAGAAGCTTTTTTTTCGAGTGGTCCGTGTCCCTGCATTCAAGTCTTCCAAAACACGTTCCCGTTGCATCTGGCTGGTAGCCCGGCGCAAGAATGAGATCGTAGGCAACTGAACAGTGTCACAAAGTGTTTCGATCATCAACTGGGATGACCCGCTTAGGAATCGGCAAGAAATAAATTGGACATTTTGGGGTTCAAGTGTGCCGTGGATTTAGTCGCGCCGATTGAGCCAAACTGGAGGTGTAGTGGGCTACAGTGAGGATTTGGCAATTGAGAAGCGGCCAAAGATGCGGTGCAATTGGGCATCCAAAAGTCCAAGTTATTTCTGCCGGTTCCTTATGCCTCAACTGCCGGGATCTCGAATCCCGGGCGTCCGGTCAGCTTGATGAGGGCGTTGGCCTCTCCGCTGTACTCACCGGTGAAATGCTCCGCTGCGTTGTCGTAGGTAATCTTCGGGCCCATGATGAAGTGATTACGCTTCAGGTCGACCCCTAAGCCGCTGATCTGTGCACTCATGTCTTCGAAGGTATTGAGGGCATCGTCGTGGCGACGCATACCGGCTTGGACCGTCTCTTGCGTCACGGGGTGTCCCAATTTAAAGGCCACGTTGGCCTGGTGACACATGACCGTGCTCAAGTGACCTTCGCCGATCTCGCAGTTCAGGTCCGAGGCCTTGCCGCTACGGAGGGCGTCGATGAAGTTTTGCTCATGCGCGCCACCTCCATCTCCGACGTACTGTTTGAGTTTTTCGCCAACCAGGTCGTAGGCAAAGCCGCCGCCACGCTCGATTTGGAGATAGCCCTTTGTCATTTGGACGTGGTTGCCTCCGCGCATGCCGAGGTAGCGGGCGCCATTCCTGCCACCGGCCCGTTTGCCATCGCGACGCGAAAGGTCCTGGAGGTTGCGGACGTCGAGCACGACCTTGACGTCTTGGTGTTCATAGAGGGCCATGATCATGTTGGGGGTCTGACCGTCGTCGTCCCAATGGAAACGGTTCCCTACCGCCTGGACGGTTTCGGGGACATCACGCCATCCCAATAAGTGACGTAAGTCGTCGATGTAGTGGACGCCCCAATTTCCCAGTTCGCCGTCGCCATAGTTCCACTGCCAATGCCAGTCATAGTGGAACTGCTTACGCATCACCGGCGTGGCCGGCGCGGGACCGGCCCAGAGGTTGTAATCAATGTGGGCGGGCACCTCGAGGGGCGTGCTGGACTTACCGATGGACTCGCGCGAGCCTAATTTGGAACAGTGTACCCACTGCACTCGGCCATACAGGCCCGATTGGATGTCTCTGGCGGCCTCGATAACGGCCGGACAGGATCGGTGCTGCGTCCCGGCCTGGACAATCCGCTGGTATCGGCGGGCGGCGTTCACCATCTGGCGACCTTCCCAGATGGAGTGGCTCACCGGTTTTTGCACATAGACATGTTTGCCGGCCTGGCAGGCCATGATGGCCATCAGCGCGTGCCAGTGATTGGGGCTGGCAATGAAGACCGCGTCGATGTCCTTGTCGTCGAGGATATGGCGAAAATCCTGGTGTTTGGCGAAGGGCTGGCGTAGCTTCTGGGTCTTCTCATCCATCCGGTGGAGATCGGGATCACTCACGGAGACCACTTTGACACCGTCAAGCCGGGGAAGGCTGCCAATGTGGCCTCCACCCATCGTGCCACAGCCAATCACGGCAAGGTTGATCTGTTCATTTGCCCCAAGGCAACTGGGTAGGGGCACCAAGGCGCCGGCACCCACCATTATAGAGCTTTTCACGAACTTTCTGCGGGAAAGGTGATGATGCGACTTCTTCATAGCAAACGATTCCTTAGCAGATTAGTCTCTGTCAGGCGAAAAACCATACGCTCTCGCCCTCGACAAGCTCGGGGCAAGCAGGCCGATAATGGGCTTTTCCGAGAAAGCCTAGACACCTATGTTCTCTTGTCGCGATCTTGCCCCATTTTACGTTACGATCGAACGGTCGGACAGGATTTTCAAAAAAACTTTGCTGCGGGATCGGCTGCTTCCTCGGCTCCACGAGCCTCTGTCAGAAAACTCGATCTCGCACCGAGCAGCTTCTTAGACGCCGGCGGCATCGATCTTGACCGACGCGGGAGGAGTTCTTAGTATGGCGGAAGAGAATGGATTCTTGTCCGCGCCACCAGGGAGGTATTGATGGCAAGTCTGAAGGGTGTTTCCGACTATCTAGAGCTGACCTTCTCCAAGGAGATCAAGGCGCATCACATACTGCCTTCGTCGGAGGGCGATTTTTCCGGCTTTCCCGCGACGCTGCACGCCTCCTATGTCGAGGTCTTGAAACGTCAGGGGATCGAGTCCCTCTACTCCCATCAACAGGAGGCCTTTGAGCCGATCAGCCGCAATCAGGATACGCTGCTGGTCTCGCATACGGCCAGTGGCAAGACACTCTCTTTTCTGCTGCCCATCCTGAATGAATTCACAAAGGCCGGCGCGCCTTTCGGCGTGATGTTGATGTATCCCACCAAGGCGCTGTCGCGTGACCAGGAGAGCGCTCTGGGGAAACTGGTCGCGGCCTCCGGCGTCACGGTGCGGATGGGGACATTCGACGGCGACACGCCGCGTGAGGAACGCTCCCGCATCGCCCGGACGGCCGATTTTGTGATCACCAACCCGGACATGCTCCATGCCGGTTTTTTGCCCAACCACAATCGCAGATGGAAGGGGTTCCTCAGCCGCCTACGATATATCGTGATCGACGAAGTACACAGCTATCGGGGCGCCTTCGGCTCTCATGTGGCCAATGTCTTCCGCCGGCTGCTGCGAGTCTGTGAGATCCATGGAAGTCGGCCGACCTTCGTCTGTTGTTCCGCCACGGTGGGCAACCCGAAAGAACATGTGGAGGCCCTTTTCCAGCGTGAATTCCGCATCATCGATTCGGACGGGGCGCCCCGCCCCCGGCGACACCTCTATATGGTGAACCCCCCTTTGGTGCAGAGTCAGGGGCACGCGCTCTACCGCAAGGGCCCCGCGTCGGTGTCGATCCCTCTGATCCGCTACGCCGCCAAGCAGAAGGTGCGCACCATCTGTTTCTGTCGGGCCCGGCAGGAGGTGGAACGGCTGTACAAGGCGGTGATCGATCGCAATCCGGAGCTGCGGGATCGAGTGAAACCCTACCGAGGCGGGCTGCTACCCAACGAGCGTCGGCAACTGGAGCGAGACCTGGCCAAGGGACGCCTCAACACCATCATCACCACCAACGCCCTGGAACTGGGCATCGACATCGGCGGTTTGGACCTGTGCATTCTGTCGGGACACCCGGGGACCTTTGCCAGTTTCTGGCAACAGGCCGGGCGGGTGGGCCGAGCCGGAAAAGAGGCCATCATCGTCTACATTGCCAAGGACGCGCCGATCGATCAGTACCTGGTGCACCACCCGGAATTCATCACCAAGGCCCCGATCGAGCGGGCCTGGCTCAGCGCGGAGAACCCCTATATCATCCTGCAACACCTGCCCTGTGCGGCATACGAGTACCCACTGCGACCCGACGAACCCCTCTACCGGACGCGGGCCTACCCACAGGCCCTGGAGGTGCTCAAGGAGAACGAGACGCTCAAGCCCTATCGCGACTGCTTTCGCTATGCCCTGTCCGACTATCCGGCCCGGGGTGTCAATCTGCGCGGCATGACCGACTACAACATCGAAATCTACTGCGGGACGGAGGTCATCGGCGAACTGGATCCCATCGGCGCCCGCGGCACGCTCTACAAGGACGCCATCTATCAACATCTGGGTCGTCGTTACATGTCCATCGATCTGGATCTTCAGAAGAAACTCTGCCGCGTCAGCGAGGTGGATGTCGACTACTATACGGAGGCGGTGTGGGAGAATCGCATCCACATGACCGAAGTGGAAGAGACAAGCGAATTGCAGGCCAGCCGTGTCAACTTCGGCTATATCCATGTCAACAAGCAACCCAAACTCTACAAGAAGATCCGCGAGCGGAGCTACGAGAACATCGGATACGGACCGATCACCCTCGACGCCTTTGAGTATGACACCACCGGCTTTAGCTTGCTACCCGCCGATGCGTGGCAGGAGGCCATGAAGGCGGTGGACAAGCGCTACATCGATGCGGCCCTCTACGGCCTGAGCTATCTCATGAGACGTGTGGCGCCCAGTGTCTGTATGGGAGATGTCAAGGACATCGAGACGGACGTGGCCCTGCTGGAGGTCGACGAGAGTGTCTGGAAGAGCGCGCTCTATCTCTTTGACACGGTGGAGGGCGGGGTCGGCTACGCCGAGAAGGTGTGTGAACTGCTGACGACGGTCTTGAAACTCTGCCGCCAGATCATTGACGAATGCGAGTGTGAGGCGGGCTGTCCCTCCTGTGTGCCACCGCTGCCCCCCGGTGTCAACAGTGAGGCGTTGGAGATGCTCTTCGTGGAATCCAACGCGGCCGTGGAGTGTACTGTCAGTCTGCTGGACTGGCTGCTGGAGGGCAAGACCGTGCTGCCCAATATTACCACCCGGACACTTCCCATCGCGACAGCCGTGGAACCGCCCCCCATCGATGTCGAAGCGGTCAGACTCAACAATCGCTTGAAAAAGGCCTCCAAGATCCTGCAGCGGAAACGAGAGAGGCAGCACTGACCGACCTCATGAATGCGGCCAGTGCCATTGAACAGACCTTTCTGCATTGCCCCGGGATCGGACCGGTGACGGAGGCGAGGATCAAGGAGCGGGGTTATGGCGATTGGCAGACCGTCCTTCGGCGGCCGGAGGGCCTGCCGTTGGGAGCGCGTGGTTCATCCACGCTGCTGCAGGCCCTGGCCCGCAGCCGAGACGCCCTGGCGCGGGATGACATCCAGTATTTTATCGATCATTTCTCGGTGAAAGAGCACTGGCGGGTCTTGGCCGCCTATTTTGACCGGATCAGCTACTTCGACATCGAGACCAGCGGTCTGTCCTACGACGCCTACGTGACCTGTATCGTCTGCTACCATCGAGGCAGCCTCTGGCGATTCGTTCAGGGAGAAAACCTCGACGATTTTCTG
>JADFHU010000389.1 GCA_022567055.1 Planctomycetota bacterium | reverse complement strand
CCTCTCCCGAGGCAGGCGATCAGTTCGGCCAAGCAGTCTCAGAAGCCGGCGATGTGGATGACGACGGATTTGACGACGTTATAGTAGGGGCTCTTCGCCGCACAATTGGTGGGAACCAAAACTCAGGGGAGGCTTACATCTTTCTGGGCGGCGGCTCCATGAACGGAACTTCGGACGTCACCTTACAGGCAGCCTCTCCGGCGAGCGGCGATGTCTTTGGTAACGACGTCGCCAATGCCGGGAATGTGAACGGTGATGATTTCGACGACGTGATAGTCGGCTGCCGCGGCTGTGACACCGGAGGGAGAGCATTTATTTTCTATGGCGGCTCGACCATGAACGGAACTGCCGACAAAACCCTTCAGGCTCCGTCTCCCGCCGGTGGCGGTAACTTTGGCTTTGCTGTAGCTTTAGCTGGCAGTGTAAACGGAGACGATTTTTCAGATGTGATTGTGGGATGCCACCAGTGTGATGTGGGTAATAAGAACGGCGCCGGCGAGGCATTTATCTTCTTCGGCGCCGCTGAGATGGATACGACTGCCGATAAGATCCTCCAGGCCCCGAGTCCTGCAGCAGCGGAACATTTTGGATATTCGGTTGATGGCGCAGGAGACGTGAACGCGGACCAATATTCCGATGTCATCGTTGGTTGCTTCGAGTGCGATGTCAGCGGAACGGAGCGCGCGGGGAAAGCCTTCCTGTTCTTCGGAGGGCAAAGCATGGATACCACTGCCGACAAATCGTATCAGGACGCGTCTCCTGAAAATACCGGACACTTCGGGTATGCCGTAGCCACTGCCGGCAACGTAAACGGCGACAACGCCGATGACATTCTGATCGCTTGCAGCGACTGCGACGTCACCATAGGCAACAACGAAGGGAAGGCATTTCTGTACCTATCCGGGGAGTTGAAGAATGAGAGGGTTGATAAGACCGCGGGGGCGGACGATACCCTGAATGACTTCTTTGGGTTTTCCGTAGCTAGCGCCGATGTGAATGGGGACGGTGATGAGGACATACTCATTGGGTGTTATCGATGCGATAACGGCGCCACCTCAGATACAGGGAAGGTCTACGTATACTACGGCGGGCTTGCCATGGATGCCGTCGCCGACAAGACTCTTTTGGGACCGGATAATATTCCTGGCGACCAGTTCGGCTTTTCCATCGCCGGCGGCGACGTCAACGGTGACGGCTTTGCCGATGTGATCGTCGGGTGTAACCATTGCGGCGATGCGGGTTCGAATGTGGGGAAGACCTTTGTCTTCTTCGGGGGCCTAAACATGAACGAGACCTTTGATGCGGTCTTGCTGGACGGCACAAACTCACACGAGTTTGGAGAGGCGGTTTCCTCTGGTGATGTAAACGGGGACGGATATGATGATGTTCTTGTCGGATGCGGAAAATGCGATAACGGAGGGACGAATCAGACTGGAAAGATATTTATCTTCTTTGGAGGATCTACCTTTGATTCTGCGGTTGATAGGACGCTGCTCGGCCCGGACAGCGCGGCGGATGATGAGTTCGGCAACTCGCTGGCGGCGGCCGACGTGAACGGCGACGGGTTCGACGACCTGATAGCAGGTTGTAAGCTCTGTGACAACGGAGCGACCGGCCAGACCGGAAAGGTGTTCGTGTTCTACGGCGGCTTATCAATGGATACTACCGTGGACAAGACCCTCCTGGGACCGGATGACGCGGCCGACGACGAATTTGGCGTTTCGGTCGCCGGCGGGGATGTCAACGGAGACAGTTTCGCTGACGTGGTAGTTGGGTGCAGCAAATGCGATAACGGCGCAAACCCGGAATCAGGTAAGGCCTTCGTGTTCTTCGGCGGCTTGAACATGGATACCACCGTCGATAAGACTCTTTTGGACCCAGAGCCTTCTTGGAATCATCCGAATGACGAGTTCGGGAACGCGGTCGCCACTGGAGACGTGAACAATGATGGCTTTGCTGACGTGGGGGTAGGGTGCCAACTTTGCCAGCACGGCACTACAGACGACGCAGGTAAGGTATTCGTGTTCTATGGCGGCGCGGACATGGATACTACCGTGGATAACACGTTCGTCGATCCGGATGACACAAACAATGACGAGTTTGCCCGTTCAATGGTCATCGCCGATATAAGTCCCGACGGCTTTGCGGAGGTTGTTGCGGGCTGCCACCGCTGCGATAACAACGCCAATGACTCAGGGAAATTCTTCGTGTTTGCAGCTGCCAAAACCCCGAAGTTTAATATCTTCAATATCAGGGCAGCCCACGACAACAATACCGCTGAGATCAGGATAACCTGGAAAGGCCGCTCCAGTTTAAGCGCCACTCAGTCTCCACTCCACCTTGAGGTCTTTAATCACGATTCAAATGCCTGGGAAAGCAGAGTTACCAATATCACTGCGGCCGCCGGCAGCGATGTTTCCCTCACCGATACGATTACGGTCGATTTGAGCAAATACTATGAGTTAGGCAGCAACATCGTCCGCGCCCGCGTCTTCCAAGGGCCTGCGAATCAGATTCTCGAAACCGACCTCTTTGCAATGGTCCTCGGTGACCAGGTTAATGCCACAATCATTGGAGACGGTACAAATTCAGTGAGTGTGACGATTGCTCCCGGCGATCCAGCTACAGAATTGAACGCCTCTTTCTATGACAAGATCCGAGCAATGGAACGACACTGGCTAGACCTTCAGGGTGAGGCAAGAATGTGGCGGAATCGGATATGCGTTCCGTGTTTGCAAAGCCTACAATTCGAAGGCCCTCCTCAACGAGGCCGTGACCACGTACCTCTCTTGATTGAAGTCACAGGCCGAATCAGAAACCGATTTATTCCTTCCTGCAGACCGTCAGATCCCCCTTTTCGAACATCTAGAGAGGGCTCCTTTTCCGGCAACGTCTAGCATGCCCCTACTGAAATCAATCCCTACCGCATGGTCATACAGGCCTTCTAGAGCCTGAACGACGGCACCGGTGCCACAGCACAGGTCCAACAGTGAACCCATCGGAGCGAACTGCTGGATATGCTCCCTGACTATCGACAGGACCGAGTGGGGTGTCCTGAATGGGGTATAGTCAAACTTTGGTGCCAGCAGGTCGTAGCCTCGTTGGGTCGAGGAAAGCCACTGGTTAGTCAGTTCAAGAACGGAAGGACCCTCGGGATGGAACAAAAGGCGACAGCCTCATGCCACTGAGTCGGGATCGACAGGCTGGTATTCCAGAAAATCCTCCTCTTCTCCAATGTCGCGGAAGGGATCAAACCTGGGTCCAGCAAGTCCACTATGATAAGCACAGAAGTGCCTGTCCACTATCGTTGGACTCTTGCATTGGTGATGCGTATCCTTCACCTTTGCTTCGCATTGCCGGTCTGGGTCTACTGGGTATCCGTGGTCTAGTGTTTTGATCATCTGCACCAGAAATTCGCCGTGGTTACGTGTCTGCTAAAAGAGTGGCGGTTTAGAAATGGTACCGTTGTACCGGCGAGGCAGTGCGGAGTCTGGCGGATAGTTGCAGTGAGCGGTACCAAAGAGGTGGCCGTAGTCAGACGGCCACCTCTTCTTCTGAACTTCGCTGCTAGCCGTTAGCGGTAGCTATTTGAGCCCTGGGCGCTGAAGCAATCGCTACAGTAGACTGGCTTATCACCGCGAGGTAGGAAGGGAACCATAGTATCGACACCACACTGGGCGCAAACGGCTGGGTGCATCTCTCGGGCTGATCCTGACCTGCCGTAACCTCCCCCACCACCTTGTTGGTTCTTGCGAGCTGCCCGGCATTGGGGACAGCGACTCGGTTCATTGGTAAATCCCTTGGAAGCAAAGAACTCCTGTTCTCCAACGGTGAAGGTAAAATCTTGTGCGCATTCCACGCAGGTAAGGGTCTTGTCTGAAATCGCCATCTGGACGACCTCCTAAAATTTGGACTGGCCTTGTCGAGGTCATCCTGTGTTATAGACCATTTAAAGGGATATACATCGAGCAACCTGGACCTAAACCTATACCCAGTATACTCACAATTCGGACGCTTCGTCAGTGGCTATGAAAAAGGACCGCGTTCGCGGGAAGAATGCGTGAACAGAGTTGATTCCCTCGATGGAAAGTTGGTCAGGAAAGCTCGGCGATATTACCTCTTTGCCACGAACAAAACGCCTTAATCCAATGCTGGCGGTAGACCTGGGTCTCTAGTCGGTGAAAATCGGTCGTTAGTTTGGAGGCTGAGTTGACGATCAGATAGAGGGTAGCCGCTGATATGGCTGCCCCATTTTTTTCTCGGCGACCTGTCGGCTGGCGCTCCTAAAGGCCAGTCTTACCGGCGTAGCTGAAACACTCGCAAATCATGGGGCTCTAAAAGGACTTGGTTTTGGAGGAGATGTTCCCTGTTCAGTACGTCTCAAGCTCATCGCCTTGGCATCCGATCCAAATCGCCAATTCCCGCAGATTTTCATATAGTTTCCGCTGCTGGCCTCCTGTCTTGCCTCTAGTCCGCGCCCCAGAGATACTGGCCTGTTGATCTAAGACTGGTGCCATGCCAATCGTCGCTCTATCCCACGCCTTCCCGCCCTACTTTGGAATTTAAGTAAAAGCGAAGGAGCAGAATTCTATTTGTAACAGCTTCTCCCCAAGCCCGGACCTAGTCTCACCCACCCAGGTAGATACGCTCTTCGATTAGAGCGGCTGATTTTTCCCATACCTTGCGCACGCGTTGTCCATCGGCGGCGTAAGTGTAATAAGCCGTACCACCGCCATCTAGATCGGTCTGACGTAGTTGATCACGGTAGTTCCAATGTATGTTAGAGTGAGGATGAGTGCCCCCCAAATGTGACATGCGCGTAATGTTGCCGTGGGCATCGTACCCGCAGCGCTCAACTAGCGGATTGTTGTTTCCAACTGTGGTGCTACTCAAACGATTGCTTATCTTGATCGGTGTTTCGTCCGAGCCATCCTCGATAGAACTCGTCTCTTCATAGTCATAGCTGCGGGTCCAGGCAGACAGGCCGAGACGCTGGTCAAATTTGATGACGATGAGGAGGCATCCCAGAGGGAGCTATCTCCAGGAAAGTCGGTTTGATCTGGGGAACCCCGGCTTAACAACGTGCCGACCTAGAATTTCCAAGGAGCCCTTTGTCATGCCTTCTTTCGATGTGGTGTCCAAAACCGATTTGGCGGAAGTAGATAACGCCCTAAATGGTGTTGAGCGGGAGATCAAGACGCGGTTCGACCTGGCCAACACCAAGTGCGCTATTGTTCGTTCTGATGACACTCTGACTCTGACTGCCGACGACAGCATGAAGATGACTCAGGTTGAGGAGTTGCTCCTCAAATACCTGGCCATGCGCAAGGTTGAATTGGGGGCGCTGGATTTTCAAAAAGCACAATACGCGGCGGGCAGCAGCCTACGTGAAATTGTGAACATCAAGCAGGGGATCGACAGCGACCTGGGCCGCAAGATTAGCAAGGAAATAAAGTCTGCAAAGATGAAGGTCCAACTGGCGATTCAGGGCAACGAGCTCAGAATCACTGGCAAGAAGCGGGACGACCTTCAAGAGGCCATTGCTTTCATCAATGGCATGAAGAACAGCCAGCCGCTGCAGTTTGTGAACTTCAGAGACTAGTCCCCGGGTCTGAACATCACGGTTCCGGTCTGGGGGTACGCCTGCCAGTTCATCAACCTCTGGGATAATATGTCATCCCTGACTATAGTGGCAGTCCGCTTTCAGTAACCCCATCAGGCTTAAACCTGGGGCCGTTAGAAAATTCACTTTCAAAGGAGCAAAAGTAATGGGTGATAAGGGTGGTAAAAAAGATAAAGCCAAAAAGGAAAAACAGACAACTGCACAACATACTCTAAAGGAAAAACGGAAATTGAAAAAAGAGAAATAGATTTAGGGCGCTGTCACTACGCGGACGAAGGAACG
>JADFHU010000388.1 GCA_022567055.1 Planctomycetota bacterium | reverse complement strand
TGCCTCTGGCAAGGAAGGCGAAGCAGGCCATCCGAGGATGGTCGATGGAGCCTGACGCCGTCCAGAGGGACAACAGCGGCTGCCTTTATCCGCCAGTGGCTGCGCCAGCAGCGAATAAGACAGCTAACAGAGAATAAGCCGCTCGAATGCAGACTCATTTTGCGTAGGTGCTCTTAGTAGATTCACGCAAGTTCGGGGCGTCCGATACTCGGAGCAAGCGGGGTCGATAAGGCCGAGAACGGCCACGTATTTCTGATCGTTGCGATTGAGCGGGCCGCCTGAGTCCGCTTCGCCACGCGATTACGCGATCCTTCGTTCCGATGGCTCCTTTTGAATGGAGGACGGAACATGTTTGAGTATAAATCAATTCCCACATCACGACTTGTCTTGCTAGGTGCTCGCAAGTCAGAAGAAGGAGGACAGATCATGTTGAGTCGATTCATCAGCATTGCCATGATCCTTGCCATGTTCACTGGCAGTGCCCGGGCGGACCTGGTAGCACACTGGAAGTTCGATGAGGGCAGCGGGGACATGGCCTTTGATTCTTCCGGCAATGACTATCATGCCATCCTCGTTAATAACCCAGAATGGGTGCCGGGAAAGATAGGCGCCGGCGCGCTCAACATGGATGCCGGCGGCTTTGGGGGGATACAGGGCTTGTTCTATCAAGGCTCCGGCTTTCCGGAACTGAGCGTTCTTGCCTGGATTCGCACGAGCAGTGCGGCTCCCCAGTTCATTGCCTCGTTTGACCGCAACGAGTACTGGCGTTTTGCGATAGGTAGCACCAACGCATCGGTCGGCGCAGGCCTGGTCGGCTGGCATGTGCAGGCCGGCGGCGTCATTGACTATGCCAGCGAAAGGCGCGTGGACGACGGGGAGTGGCACCACGTCGGCGGTGTCTATGACAATGGACTCGTGACGGTTTACATCGACGGCGACCCCGAGCCTTCGGCGACGCAAGGCACGACCTGGGGCAGGGGCAATCTGCGTTATGGGTATATTGGTAAAAACTCCGAAGCAACCGTTGAAAACCAAGCGGGTCCCGGCGGGAACCCACTCGATGGGGACATCGACGACCTGCGTATCTACCACAACGCACTGACGCAAGCTGAGATTCTCCAGGTCATGAAGGGCACAGCGCCCGGCTTGGCCACTGACCCCAGTCCGGAAGAGGGTGAAACCGATGCGATACGCGATGGGGTCCTGGGCTGGGAGCCAGGTGAATTCGCCCAGAAGCACACTGTATACTTCGGCACGCAGTTTAGTGATGTCAATGAGGCAAGCACAACTGCGCCCATGGGTGTCCTGGTCAGCCAAGACCAGGATGCAACGACCTACGATCCGGGTCGCCTCGCATTCGACCAGACCTACTATTGGCGCGTGGACGAAGTCAATGGAGCGCCGGACTTCACGATCTTCAAGGGAGAGACCTGGAGCTTCACGGTTGAGCCTTTTTCGCTTCCCATCACCGACATCACGGCGACGGCCTCTAGCGAGTTCGGCGTTTCCGTCGCCGACAAAACCATCGACGGTTCCGGTCTGGTGGATGATCTCCATAGCACCTCCGCTGGCGACCAGTGGATCAGCACTGCTGTCCCGGCCTCCATTGCCTGGGCCTTCGACCGGGCCTACAAGCTGCATGAAATGTGGGTCTGGAATGCGAATCAGCTCATCGAGGCCTTCATCGGATTTGGCGCCAAGGATGTCGTCATCGAGCACTCCTTGGATGGCGAAAACTGGACCGTCTTAGAGGGCGTCTCAGAACTGGCCCAAGCCCCCGGGGTCGAGGGCTATGCCGCCAACAACATCATCGATTTCGGGGGTGCCAGGGCCCAGCATGTCCGCATGAACATCAACACTGTGCAGGGATTCGCCCCTCAGACGAGTCTGAGCGAAGTTCGCTTCCTCTATATCCCGACCTTTGCGACAGGTCCCAATCCTGTGTCCGGCGCCACCGATGTGGCAGCGGACGTCACACTGTCCTGGGATCGAGACGGACGGGAAGCCGGTCGGCACGACATCTACCTCGGGTCCGATCCTAATACGCTGTCCCTGGCCGGCAGTGTCAGCGAAAGCAGCTTCGACACGCTGGCCTTGGATCTGCAATTGGGCCAGAGCTATGCCTGGCGGGTCGATGAGGTCAATGACGCCATGGATCCGAGTATCTGGACTGGAAGTGTTTGGAACTTCACAACCGTTGATGCCATTGTCATCGATGACATGGAAACGTATGCTGACCAGGAATTCCTAGAAATCTGGGCCACGTGGATCGATGGATTCGGTGATGAGGCCAACAATGGTTCCCTGGTGGGCGGCGCAGCAGGGATCCCGGAGACCGGCATAGTCAATGGGGGCAGTCAATCCCTGCCGATTTGGTTTGACAACCGCACGGCAGCGATTTCGGAAGCCACCCGCACGTTCGAGCAGACGCAGGATTGGACTCGGTCCGGTGTCAAAACCCTGGTGCTTTCTTTCAGCAGAGGGGTCGAAAACACCGGTAACGGTCGAGTTTATGTGAAGGTCAACGACACCCAGGTGGTTTATCCGGAAGATCCTGCTGCTCTGCCGCCGGTTTGGTGGACCCAGTGGACCATCGACCTGAGCACTCTGGGAGCGGATCTCACGCGGGTCCGGAGCCTGACGGTCGGCATTGAGGGTGCCGGCGCAAGAGGCGTTTTGTATGTGGACGACATCCAGCTCGAGGGAGAGGCTTCGGCATCGCCGCAGGAGCTGACGTGGTTCGAGGCCGAAGCAGCCGATGTCCTCGGAGCAAGTTGGCGCTTAACTGATGATCCGACTGCCTCAGGCGGCCGGTATATCGGCTCAATAGAACCCGAAGACGGCGATGACAATACCGTTGTCCCGACCGCCAACTGGTTTGCCACCTATAATTTCAATGTGACCGGGGGCGACTACCGAGTGTGGTTCCGCGCTCAGGATGGCGGCGGCGACTCATTCTGGGTCCGGATCACGACGGCTACCAGTCAGACGCTGGAGAATCCTGATCAGGTCGGCACCGGCTGGGTGAAGTTTAATTCGATGGCTGTCCCGGATGCCCCGGATGGCTGGGCCTGGGATGAGGTCCACAGCAACGACCACAGCAACGAGGTAGTGAACTGGACCTTGGCGCCAGGGGCGCACATTCTGGAAATCGCCAAGCGTGAAGACGGCACATGGCTGGATGCAATCGTGATCACGGATGATGTTAACTAAACCGTGTTGTCGGCTGCGTGGTACAGTACGGCCTGCATGGCCGGCCGCGTCAGACAGAGTTGTTGTTTTGTACTATTTTCAGGGCCTGTACCGAATTTATCGGTACAGGCCTTTTTCTATGATGACACGATTTAGAGCCCCTACGCAAAATGAGCGTCGCACCGAGAACGAGCGATTCTGTTTCTGGCAAGGAAGGCGAAGCAGGCCATCTGAGGGTGGTCGATGGAGCCTGACGCCGTCCAGAAGCAGAATGAGCCGTTCGAATGCAGATTCATTTTGCGTAGGTGCTCTTAGACCAGTGGCCAGGATCATTAAGCCCAAACACTCTACTGAAGACATGGCGGAGATTGTCTGTACCGAACGTCTGGGCGGCCTATTGAAGTCCCACCACAAATTGGCCGCTTGATCATGAAACGCAGAATGGAGTCATCACGGAGAAGCTCTATCCGCTTGGAACAGGCCCTTTAGGCGATGTAAAGAACAATGAAGACACTTGTTCATTCCTACAGGTCTGTTATGATACTGGTTGAACTCTTGAGGTAAACATCCCCCGATGCACTCAAGAAAGGAGGTGGCAAAAGGTCATATCTAGGCTGCGTCTAAGAATTCGTTCTGGCTTCCCCTCGGGTCTGAGCCTCGGGGTCGAAGACGAGCGGCTTGTCGTCCGCCTGACTGCATCCGGCTGCGTCGGCGATAAAACCAATGTGGCCTGTTTCCGCCTTCGCTTCCGCTTGCGCTACGACATCTTGTTTGACTTGCGTTAGGCGGATATCCATCAATTGTTAACTGCTAGGAGGATTCATCATGGCAACGAGACTGATCTGTTGGATGTTTGTGCTTGCAGTACTTTTGCCAGGCACTGCCAACGCCGAACTCGTGGGCTATTGGGCTTTTGACGAGGGTCAGGGTGATATTGCCAAAGATGGGTCCGGCAACGGCAACGACGGGGTGATTGTAAATGCCACCTGGGAGATCGGGAAACTTGGTTCTGCTTTGGGTTTCGACGGTACCAGCGCTTACGTTGAAGTGCCCGATCATGAGAGCCTGCACCTGTGGGAGAGATACACATTCGCGGCATGGATCTATCAGGTAGAGTCACGCAGCAGTAGAATCATAGACAAAATTGGTGCAGGCACAGCAAATGGTCCCCACTTGGATACTCATCCTGGGACGAGATTAAGAACCTGTTCCGGCGCTTGTATTTCTACCGCTGCTGATTACAGCCTAGATGAGTGGCATCACGCAGCAATCACTTTTGACGTAGGAGATGTGAAACTCTATTTAGACGGATCTCTAGCGGGAGCAGGAAGTGCGCCTTCGCCTTTGGCTGGCAATAACTTGCCTTTAAGAATAGCCGCCGATAGCGCACGTCAGAATCTCTTCTTCGGCCTCATCGACGATGTTCAAGTCTACAACGTAGCCCTGACTGAAGCAGAGATCCTCATTGCCATGGATGGCATTGGAGCGGGCGAACTCGCGGGCGATCCAAGTCCGGGGGACGCTGTCACTGATGTGTTGCGTGACGTAGTGCTCGAGTGGGCTCCGGGTGAGTTTGCTGTCACGCACGATGTGTATTTCGGGACCACTTTTGGCGACGTAAATGACGCCGCCGCTGCCAACCCATTGGGCGCGCTGGCAAGCCAGGGTCAGGATGCCACCACCTTCGATCCCGGGCGACTCGAATTCGGTCAAACCTACTTTTGGCGCGTCGACGAGGTCAACGGTGCACCGGACTTCACCTTATTTGGGGGCGATATTTGGAGTTTTACCGTTGAACCGACTGCCTATCCCATCCCCACGATCACGGCCACGGCCTCCAGCTCGTTCGGCGTTTCCGGGCCTGAGAGGACCATCGACGGCTCTGGTCTGGTGGACGATCTTCATGGCGTTTCCGCAGGCGACATGTGGATCAGCGGGGGTGTCCCGGCCACCATCGAGTATGCCTTCGACCGGGCCTACAAGCTGCACGAGTTGTGGATCTGGAACTCGAATCAGCTCATCGAGGCCTTCGTGGGATTCGGCGCCAAGGATGTGGTCATCGAGCACTCCCTTGACGGCGAGAACTGGACCGTTCTCGACGGCGTCGGGCCCTTGGCCCAGGCGACCGGTACCGAGGGTTATGCACACAACAATACCATCGATTTCGGTGGTGCCACGGCCCAGCATGTCCGTTTGACCATCAACAGTGTGCAGGGGATCGCGCCTCAGGCCAGTCTCAGTGAGGTGCGTTTCCTCTATGTTCCCACCTTTGCGACTCGGCCCAATCCGGTATCAGGCGCTACCGATGTGTCGCCCGATGTCCACTTAGCATGGGGCCGTGATGGACGGGAGGCGGGTAGCCACGATGTATACGTCGGGACTGATGCCAACAATCTGTCCCTGGCCGGCAATGTCAGCGCCAGCAGCTTCGACACCTTGGCTGTGGATCTTCAACTGAGTCAGACCTACCACTGGCGTGTCGATGAGGTCAATGACGCCATGGATCCCAGCATCTGGACCGGCGATGTCTGGAGCTTCACAACCGCGGATGTCATCGTCATCGACGACATGGAGAGCTATAGGGACGCGGAATTCCTGGAGATCTGGGCCACGTGGATCGACGGATTCGGTGACGAGGCCAACAACGGCGCCCTCGTCGGCGCGAATCCAGGGACCGGAGATTTTTCGCCGGAATCAACGATTGTTCACGCGGGTAAGCAATCGC
>JADFHU010000010.1 GCA_022567055.1 Planctomycetota bacterium | reverse complement strand
AGTTCATCGTAGCTTCCCGTTTCCACGACGCGCCCTTCTTCCAGAACGCTAATCCGATCTGCCGCCATTATTGTCGAAAGACGATGGGCCACGATCAACACCGTGCGCCCTGCGGTCAAACGGTCGATCGCTTCGCGGATGAGGCTTTCCGTCTCCGAGTCGACCGAGCTGGTCGCTTCATCGAGAATTAATACCGAGGCGTCTTTGAGCAACGCCCGGGCAATTGCGATACGCTGTTTCTGCCCGCCGGAGAGACGGATGCCCCGCTCTCCCACACGCGTCTCGTAACCGTCCGGAAACGAAAGAATGAACTCCTCGGCATTGGCCGCCTGTGCTGCGACCCGGATTTCTTCGTCGGAGGCATCCGGTTTGTATGCGGCGTAAAACGTGTGGGTGTAGAGACTCGCGACGGTGACCTGAAAGCTGTCCCCGGAAGACATGGCGGCGGCCATCACGCAGGCAAGTATGACGCCCTGCAGGACAGGAGGCAAGAGGGCGCGAATGGAGTCGCCGAAGGCCGCATCCGGATGAATGTCGGAACCACTTTTGATAAGATAGGCGAGCCAGGCCAGTGCCAACACGGACCAGCCGATGGTGCATACCCGTTTGAGAAAGTTTCCGCCGGCGAAGCCCATGCGTCCTTCCCACTCGGTGCGACCGCCGCCGCAGATGGGCATAAGATGGGGAAAAGCGAGTGCGACCAGGGGCGCGTACAGACAGAGCACGATGACGTTTTTCAAACTGAACATACTCGCATCGAACAGGCTGAGATACGATTTGTCCCCCGTCTGCGCATCGCTCAGAATCTGGCGTACTTCGAACCATCCGCCCATGCCCTGATAGTGAAGGGCCGGAACGATACACAGAACGGAGAGAACGATAATCATCAGGCCCTGCACCATATCGGTGCGTACGGCCGCCACGATGCCTCCCCAGTACCCGTAGAGGGCGAAGATGAGCGTCGTGGAAATCAGGAGGCCGTAGAACCACCAGTCGATCTGGCCCGCGGCGGCGAGGGTGCTCTGTCCCATCATGCCCTGTATCGTGCGTACGGTAGCGAGTTGGACGCTACACACGTACATGGTCATGCCGAACGAGGCAATGATCGTATACAGCATGGCCGCCGACTTGCCGAAGCGTTCGAAAAACATGTCCGCCATCGTCTGACAGCGCATGCGCCGGATGATCGGTGAGATGACCCAGTAGAAGGGTGTGCCGAACAGCCACATCCAGGACACCCAGATGCCCGATGCCCCACCCGTGACCGTTCTGCTGAACGAGCCGGAGACATCGGCCGGGCTGGTGCCGGCGCCAAAGGCGTGCATGACCAGCGACCAGGTGCCGAACTTACGGTTCCCGAGCAGATAGCCCTCGTGGCTCGCCGCCCGGCTCTTGCTCCACCAGCCCAAGACCAACATGCCGGCAAAGTAGACGATCAGCACGATCCAGATCTGATAATGTAAGCCGAGGATATCCATGGATCTAGTCCGAGGCGTCGAGGCACGCTTGCTTCAAGGCCAGCAGGTTTTCCGAAGGCGTGCCGCACGAAATCACGGCCGTCCCCATAGGGATCGGCAAGAAATAAATTGGACAATTTGGGGTCCAAGTGTGCCCCATATTTGGCCGCGCCCGATTGAGCGAAACCACAGGCGTAGCCGTTCTACGTCGCGGATTTCGCGATTGAGAAGCGGTCAAAGATGGGGTGCAATTGGGCATTCAAAGGTCCAAGTTATTTCTTGCCGGTCCCATAATATATCCCGGGTAACCGTCGAATTCTCCTGCTCGCCCTGCCCCTCAGTGATAGGAACTATGATTCGCATCTTGCGAGGAATACTACCCTCCGAGGGGTGGCAGATCCAGTTAGAAACCCTTCTCCTGTGTACTATCCTACATTGGGTAGATTTGAAGATAATGAAAGGGCAGACCGGATCCAGCACAACGGCGTCGTGAGCAACGAAGATGGATACCATGGCGCAAGCGGTCGGTAAGCTCAGGTCATTGCGCGACCTGTCATCAGACACAAATGTGAAAAATGTAGTTCTTCGAGACAAAAATGTACCGATGGTTCGATCGAGTCGGCGCTAGGGTCGTATCTCCGACTCACCTTCCGATCTTTCCTATCTTATTTGTTTTCAGACGGTTACAGGTGCTCACGCCCCGCTTGCGGCTCGCTCTTTCCGTGTGGCATGACTCTTGCTTACGGACACTCGTCGTAACGTATTCTGAAATCATTTTTTTCGCAGTCTGTTTTTTCTAAAGGAGCTGTATTATGAAGCATGCATGGTGTCAAAAACTGTTCGTCGCTATTCTCTGCCTGACGGTCGGTCTGGGTAGCTCGGTCCTTTCGGCCGCTGAAGTGAAGGTCGGCGTCCTGCACTCGCTCAGTGGGACCATGGCCATCTCCGAGACGTCGCTTCGCGATGTGGTTTTGATGGCAGTGGAGGAACTCAACGCCAAGGGAGGGGTGCTGGGCCACACCATCAAGACGGTCGTGGTCGATCCCGCCTCGGATTGGCCTCTCTTCTACGAGAAGGCCAAAGAACTGATCCTTACGGAAAAAGTCGCCGTCACCTTCGGGTGCTGGACGTCGGTGAGCCGAAAATCAGTCTTGCCTGCCTTCGAAGAATACAATGCCCTGTTGTTCTATCCCGTTCAGTATGAAGGGGAAGAACAGTCACTGAATGTCATTTACACCGGCGCAACCCCCAATCAGCAACTGATTCCGGGCGCCGAGTACATGATGAAGGAACTTGGTTGCACGAAGTTCTACCTGCTGGGAACGGACTATGTCTTTCCCCGTACCGCCAACAAGGTGCTCAAGGCCTACCTCAAGAAGATGGGCGTCCCGGATCGGAACATCGAGGAACAATACACGCCCTTCCATCATCAGGACTACCAGAGCCTGGTGGCCAAGATCAAATCCTTTGCTGCCGGCGGCAACGCCTGTATTCTCTCGACCATCAACGGCGACAGCAATGTCCCCTTCTACAAAGAGTTTGCCAATCAGGGCTTGACCGCCGATGACTGCCCCATCATGGCATTCTCCGTGGCCGAGGATGAATTGCTGGCCATGGACGTCCAGCCACTGGTGGGACACCTGGCGGCCTGGAACTATTTCCAAAGCATCAAGACCCGGGAAAACAGGGCCTTCGTAAAAAGATTCAAGCAATTCTGCCAGGAGAAGGGCCTGCCGCTGGGGAAATCGCGGGTCACCGACGATCCCATCGAAGCCGCCTATTTCGGTGTGAAGGCCTGGGCCAAGGCCTGTGAGAAGGCCAAGTCTTTTGACGTTGACAAGGTCAGGCAGGCCATCTATGGTCTGGAGTTCGACGCCCCGGGTGGCCCGAAGAAGTTCCACAAGAGCAATCAGCACACCTATAAGCCGGTGCTGGTGGGTGAGATCAGGAAGAACGGTCAATTCAAGATCGTCTATCAGACGGATGGGCTGGTCGAGCCCGACTCTTACAGCAAGTTGCTCTGGCCGGATGGCAATTATCCTGCCCCAACCGGTGGCCCCAGGTAATTAAAGAAGAGACACTAAAGAATAGAAACAATTTTGTCTTGTCCGGGGCACGCGCAGACGCGTGCCCCGGTATTTTTTCCTTCCCAGAGACCCGATGTGCATCAGGCAAATCAGCAGGTGCGTGGCAGCGGCCAGTGTCTTTTTCATGCTCGCTGCCACTGCATCATTGGGTGACCCCCTTGCTGAGCTCTTGCGGGGCTTGGCCCAGGAAGACGGCGAGGCACGGGCCGCGACGCTCCAGAGCCTGGTGGCAACGGGCGATGAACGTTTGGAGACGATCTTGGAGGACTACCGGCGCGGTAGCCTCTATTCCTGGAACGACCAGATCGTGTTCGGCATTGATCTGATCGAGGACGACGATTTAAATGAGTTTGTCCGCATCGGCGATGTGTTTTCCCATGAGCCGCTGCTGGATGCCGCGATACCCCTCGAGGACATCCTAGTACTGGAACCTAATGGGGCCGAGCGCCGACGGGTGACACGCGCCAAGACCCTCCTGGGCCTGTCGGCCCGTCAAAAGATCCGCCGACGCGCCGCCGTTCGCAAGATCGGGACGCAGACCAATAGGACGGCCGCCTTGGAAAAACTGCAACATCTGGCCGAGACCGATGGGGATCGTATCGTCCGTTTTGCCGCCGCCGAGAGCAGTGCCATGATTCAGTTTCGTTCGCAGGACGAGACGGTCCAACGGGAGGCAGCAGAGACCTTAGGCCGCCTGCGCAGCGTACGCGCCCGGAGTCTTTTGCAGGAGGCTGTCCGTCGAGAGGACGTCACCGCACCCTTGAGAGATTCCATTGAAACGGCGCTGGCTCGGATCCGTAGCCGTGAGCGGCTAATCGCCACCTATGACATTGTCAAATCGGGAATCTCCAGCGGTTCCGTCCTGGTCCTCATGGCCCTGGGACTGGCGATCATCTTCGGCATGATGGGCGTCATCAACATGGCCCACGGCGAGATGATGATGATCGGCTCCTACGCCACCTACTCGACCCAATTGCTTTTCAAGCACACGCCGGAGCACCCGGTGAACAGTTACTATATCTTCGCCCTGCCCCTGGCCTTCTGTGCCTCGGCCCTGGTGGCCGGTCTGATCGAATATCTGGTGGTTCGCCGTCTCTACAAGCGACCCCTGGAGTCACTCCTGGCCACCTATGGCATCGGCCTGATCATGATTCAGACGATTCGCTCGATCTTTGGAGACAACCGTCCCTCCAACTCTCCTTCCTGGTTGCAGGGGGCGCTGGAGTTTCTGCCCGGTCTGACCTTGCCCTACAACCGTCTGTTTATCCTGATGCTCTGTTTCGCCTGCGTGCTGGGTGTGTCGGCGCTGTTTCGCTACACCTCGCTGGGTCTCAAGATGCGGGCGACTCTGCAAAATCGTGACATGGCCGCCGCCATGGGCATCAACACGCGGATGGTCGATAGTGTCACCTTCATGACCGGCGGCGGCCTCGCCGGTGTCGCGGGCTATGCCTTGACCACGATCGGTGGCATTACGCCGGACATGGGCCAGAACTACATCGTCGATTCCTTTCTCGTGGTGGTGACGGGCGGGGTGGGAAACATCGCCGGCGTGGTCTGCAGCGGATTCGGGCTGGGCCTGCTGAACAAGGTGCTGGAAGGCACGCTCTTCGGCGCGGTCTGGGCCAAGATCATCATGCTGCTGATCGTGATTGCCTTTATTCAATACAAGCCATCGGGGCTCTTCGCACCCAAGGGTAGGCTGGCTGATGAGTAACCGGGTCTACACAGTCGACGCCTTGATCAAGAGAGGCTACCGCACGAAGTCAACGGTGGGGCTGTTAAACGGCTGCGTCGCCGCCCTGTTTTTGGTCTTCGCACTGATGCTCCCCCTCTTGGCCTTCTACGGGCTCGTCCCGATCGAAACCGTGAACATGGCCGGTCGCTACCTGGCCTTTGGCATCGTCGCCGTGGGACTCGATCTGATCTGGGGATATACCGGGATCCTGAGCCTCTGCCAATCCCTCTTTTTCGCCCTGGGAGGCTATGCCATGGGCATGTACCTGGCCCATCACGGGAATCTCTTTGGCCCTAACGGCATTCCCGAGGCCCTCTATGTGGTCTATCCCTATGCGATCGGCGAGTCAAAAGGGATGGAGGTGCTCCCCTGGTTCTGGATGCCCTTCAAGTCTTTCAATCTCACCCTTCTCCTGGGCATGCTGATTCCCGGCCTATTGGCCGGTGTGATTGGATTCTTCGGTTTCATCAGTCGGGTCCGAGGCGTCTACTTTGCGATCCTCACACAGGCCCTGACCGTGGCGGCCTGGATGTTCTTTAGTCAGAACAATATGAAATTCTGCGGGACAAATGGACTCACCCATTTCAAGACGATTGCGGGACATTCACTGCGGGAGGACCCTGTCAAACTCGCGCTGTACGGTGCCACGCTGGCGAGCCTGGTAGGCGTCTATGTCCTCTGCAGCCTGCTGGTTCGATCCCGGTTCGGTCGCGTCTTGGTCGCCATTCGTGATTCGGAAGTGACTCTGCGTTTCACCGGGTATCAACCCTTCGCCTACAAGACAGCCATCTTCGCTCTTTCAGGAGCGATTGCCGGTTTGGCCGGCTTGTTGTATACACCCCAAGCCAGCATCGTGACACCCTCCTACATGGAGGCCCGCTGGTCCATCCTCATGGTAGTCTGGGTGGCCGTCGGGGGCCGGGGCTCCCTGGGAGGGGCCGTGCTCGGCGCCCTGCTCGTCAATCTGCTCTACAACACGTTGACGTCTCAGCACACGGTCCTGGGAGTCACCTGGAAACCGGACTACTGGCAATTCGTCGTGGGTCTCTTGTTTGTGTTGGTGGTTCTGGTCCTGCCCGGCGGGCTGGTCAGTCTCTGGAAGAAATACACGGACCGCATTGCGGTGGAAATATGACGACCCAGACGAGCGAACAGGCGAAAGGAGGATATAGCCTCGAATCCCCGACGGTGAACGCCCTCTGGAGCCGCAAGTACCTGCTGTTCCTGCACAACGTGACGGCGGTCTTCGACGGCTTCACGGCGCTCGACATCGATGACATTGGTATTCGACACAACGAACTGCGGGTGGTGATCGGTCCCAATGGCGCCGGAAAATCGACCCTGTGTGATGTCATCACGGGAAAGACCCGCCCGGCGACCGGGTCGGTCTATTTCGACGGCGAGGAGATTACCCGTCTCTCGGACGCCGAGATTGTCAGACGGGGCATCGGCCGCAAGTTTCAGACGCCTACGCTCTTCGACAGCCTGACGGTCTACGAAAACATGGAACTGTCATTGCCGGGACCGAAGGGCATCTTCTCGGCCCTCTTGGCCACGCGGCGCAAGGTGGAACAGGACCGCATCATGGCTCTGCTGGAACGGGTCAAGCTCGCGGACAACGTCAACACCGAGGCCCGATTTCTCAGCCATGGCCAGCGCCAGTGGCTGGCGATCAGCACGCTCATCCTCTCCGATCCGCGTCTGTTGCTAATCGACGAGCCCGCCGCCGGACTGACCGACGCCGAAACCGAGCTGACAGCGGAACTGCTGCTGGAGTTGAGAGACAAGCATACGCTCATCGTCATCGAACATGACATGGATTTTGTTCGGCAACTGGACTCGCCCGTCACCGTCCTCTGTGACGGCAAGGTCATGACCGAGGGCACCATGGATGAAGTCAAGCGCAACGAGGAAGTGATCGAGGCCTATTTGGGCAGATAAGATGTTGACGGTCGAGAATATCAATTTCTCTTATGGCAATGTCCAGGCCCTGTTCGAGGTCTCATTCGAGGTCCCGCGCAACACCATGGTGTGCTTGATGGGTCGAAACGGCGTCGGCAAGACGACCTTGGTACGCACCATCATGGGTCTCTCTCGCCCCACGTCCGGCCAGATCTGCTTCCAAGACCAGGATGTCACCGCGAAATCCGCCTATCAACGGGCCCGGCTGGGGATGGGTTATGCCCCCCAGGGCCGGCATATTTTCCCCAAGTTAACGGTTGAGGAGAACCTCCAGACCGGTCTGCCTCAAGGGCAATCGGCGGTACCGGAGAGCGTCTTCGACTACTTCCCGGTGCTCGGGGAGATGAAATCACGCTTCGGGGGCGATCTCTCCGGCGGGCAGCAACAACAACTATCCATCGCGCGGGCGTTGGTGACCGACCCGGAGTTTTTGATCCTGGACGAACCCACCGAAGGCATCCAGCCCAACATCATTCAACGTATCGGAGAAGTACTCAATCGCCTCTCCGCAGAGCAGGGAAAGACGATCCTGATCGTCGAGCAGTATCTGGCTTTCGTCAAGACGTTCTGCGACCGGTTCGTCTTGATGAACCGTGGTCGTGTCGTCGCGGCCGATACGATTGATGGCTTGACAGATGGTCTGGTTTCTGATTATCTTCATGTGTAGGAGGGCGGAATCCAAGAAAAGAGACAGAGAAGAAGAATGAATATGTTCAAGTACGTGCTTCCACAATGTGTTTTTTAAGCCCTTATTTAGGAGTCTGAGTATCATGAAAATGACAAAACTGAAAGTGACTGTGATGGTGCTGTTGCTCGCTTGCGCAGTGTCCGCGGAAGACGACATCACCGTCCGTGTGAACAACACTATCGCCAGTGCCTTCGTGGCCGCCACAGGCATTAACTGGGTCAACGGACCGGTCCTGATGACCGATGTCGGCACCACCATCACCCGTGGCGATCACGCCTTCAGCGGCATCTATTGGCAAGTCCTCAATCTGGACGATTCCATCGGCTATGACAACCCTTTGGATGCCACAGGCGACGTGACGGAGCGGGACTTCATTTTCGACTACACCTATAGTGGCTGTGACTCCGCGGATGTCTCCCTCGGTTACATCTACTATGATTTCGTGCAGATAGCCCGAGTCGGTGGCAATGGCAATACGGAAGATGTCTACGCAGGTGTTACCCTCAAGAACCTGCTCCTGAGTCCAAGTGCGACCGTGCTGTACGACATCGACAGCGCCAACGAAGGTGTGTGGGGAAACTTTGCCGTCTCGCACTCCCTGGATGTCACTGAGGACAATGCCATCGATCTATGGGCCAAGGCCGTCTGGAGCGGTGGAGACTACGGCGCCTACTATTTTAGTCACGACGGGTCGAGCGACAGCGGATTCCAGGCCTATGCTGTCGGCGCCAGCACCTCTATGCCGCTCTGTGATGCGGTCTCTGCCTCCATCGGTGTCGCCTATTGGACATTTGATGATGATCGTGGTGTCCTGGGCAGGACGCACACAGCATGGGAGGCCGCCGGCTTTGAATCTAAAGACGACACCGTAGTCGTAAATGCCTCTCTCAACATCATGTTGAAGTAGGCTACTCTAAGGCTTTAACCAGGCGCCGACCTCGTTCCCTGGTCGGTGCCTATCCTCTGTCTCGGTCGCGAGACGAACATTCAGGAAACAGGCAGCTTGCCTCAGCTTGAGGTAAGCTGCCCGCCTGTTTGTGGATGTAGAGGTGAGCCCGTGCATCTGACACCCAGAGACATCGAGAAACTGATGCTGCACAATGCCGGGTGCCTGGCCCAAAAACGCTACGCCCGCGGCATCGCCCTCAACTACGTGGAAGCCGTGGCCCTCCTGTCCGCTCAACTGCTCGAGTTCATTCGCGAAGGGGATTCCGTCTCAGACCTGATGGACAAGGGCAAGGGACTGTTGGGCCATGACGATGTCATGCCCGGCGTCGCGGACATGTTGGACGAGGTGCAGGTGGAAGGCACCTTCGTCGACGGCACCAAACTCGTGACGGTCCATCAGCCCATCTGTCGGGAAAAGGGAGACCCGGTCCTGGCCCTGCATGGTTCGGGTCTCACACGTCAAGACAGCATGACGACGATCGACAACGGATCATCGTCCCAGCCGGGGGCCGTCGAGTGCGGCAGCGACCCGATCGTCCTCAACGAGGGACGGTCCCTCGTCGCGCTAAAGGTCCTCAACCACGGGGACCGTCCCGTTCAGGTGGGTTCCCACTATCCGTTCTTTGAAGTCAACGCGGCCCTGTCCTTTGACCGACGGTCGGCCTTCGGCCGACGCCTCGACATTCCCGCCGGCACCGCCGTTCGTTTCGAACCCGGTGAGACCAAGGAGGTCGAACTGGTGGAGATTGCCGGGCAGCGCATTGTCCATGGGGCTAACGCACTCATTGACGGTCCGGCGGAGACAGATCGCCTGGCTTCGGCACTAGACCGCGCCGAGCAGCAACACTTCAGTCATGTGGAGCAGGACCATGGCTCATAGCATCTCTCGTGACGCCTACGCCGCCATGTATGGCCCGACCACGGGGGACAGAGTTCGCCTGGGTGACACCGACCTGATCATCCATGTCGAAAAGGACCATACTGTCTATGGGGATGAGTGCAAGTTCGGCGGAGGCAAGGTGCTGCGCGACGGCATGGGGCAGTGTGCGGGCGTTTCGCAGGCCGACGCCTTGGATCTCTTGATAACCAACGCCCTGATCGTGGATGTCACGGGCATCCTCAAGGCGGACGTGGGGATCAAGGATGGACGCATCGCCGGCATCGGCAAGGCCGGAAATCCCCACATCATGTCACACGTCACACCCGGTATGATCTGTGGCCCCACGACCGAAGTCATTGCCGGCGAGAAGCTCCTTCTCACGGCAGGCGGCATAGACGCCCATGTGCACTTCATCTGTCCCCAACAGATCGACGAGGCCATCGCCTCGGGTCTGACCACCCTGCTGGGCGGCGGCACGGGTCCCGCCACCGGCACCAAAGCCACCACCTGCACGCCCGGGGCTTGGAATATCGAAATGATGTTGCGCAGCACGGATGCCTATCCGCTCAATTTCGGGTTTCTCGGCAAGGGAAATAGTTCGAAGCCGGAAGGATTGGCAGAGCAGATTAAAGCCGGGGCTGCCGGTCTCAAATTGCATGAAGACTGGGGCACCACCCCAGCCACCATCGATTGCTGCCTGAGCATCGCCGAACAGTATGATGTACAGGTCGCCATTCACACCGACACCCTGAACGAATCCGGTTTCGTCGAAAATAGCTGTGCCGCCTTCAAGGGCAGGACCATCCACACCTATCACACCGAAGGGGCCGGAGGTGGCCATGCCCCGGACATCTTGAAACTCTGTGGCGAGCCCAATGTCTTACCCTCTTCCACCAATCCGACCCGCCCTTTCACCGCCAATACCCTCGATGAACATCTGGATATGCTGATGGTCTGTCACCACCTCGACAAGAACATTCCCGAGGATGTGGCCTTTGCCGAGAGCCGTATTCGCGGCGAGACCATCGCCGCCGAAGACATTCTCCACGACCTCGGCGCCCTCTCCATGATCGCCTCCGATGCCCAGGCCATGGGACGGGTCGGGGAGGTCATCACCCGTACCTGGCAGACGGCCCACAAGATGAGGCAGCAACGGGGACAACTTCCCGAGGATAAGCAAGCGGGTCAGGGCAGCGACAACTTTCGCGTGCGCCGCTACGTGGCGAAATATACCATCAACCCCGCTATTGCCCACGGATTGTCGCATGAAATCGGCTCGGTCGAAGTTGGCAAGCTAGCAGACTTGGTCTTATGGCGACCCGACTTCTTTGGCGTGACACCTGAGATCGTGGTCAAAGGAGGCGTGATCGCCCAAGCGCAAATGGGGGATCCCAATGCCTCTATTCCCACGCCTCAACCCTCTTTCTCTCGCCCCATGTTCGGCGCCTTTGGGTCCAGTCCGCGGCAACACTCGCGTGTCTTCGTCTCCATGGCCTCACTGGCCTCGGTAGAACGCTATGGCCTCTCAAAAGCGGCAGTGGCTGTGCGTGGCTGCCGCAACATCGGCAAGAAGGACATGCGTCTGAATGACTGTCTCCCTAAGATTGAAATTGATCCTGAAACCTATCGGGTCACCGTTGACGGGGAGCACATCACCTGCGAACCGGCTCGGAAATTGCCGCTAGCGCAGCTATACCGACTGTTTTAGGCTCTTTCCGAGAACTCCGTCGCCGGCCCGTGAGAAGGGGATATGGGGCTAACGCCTATTCAACTGATGCATCTGGCCGACTCTGGCCTGCCTATCGGCGGGTTTGCTTTTTCCAATGGCTTGGAGTGTGGGGTCAAGATCAGTGTCATTCGCTCCCAGAGCGAATTAATTGCCTACGTCACGGCGAACCTGGAACAAATCGCCGACTTTGATCTTCCCATCATGCGATCCCTCTTCGAGGAGGCCTCTCCCTGGGCGACGGTGCACGATTACGACGTGAGGTTGCTGATTCCCCTGACCCGCGACGCGTCTGTGCACCAGGGCCGTGCTTGGCTACGGGTCATTCCCCATCTGTTCCCACAAACCAACTCGGCTCGTTTGCTTAGGCAGCTAGAAGATCAACACTGCCCACCGCACTTCCTGGTGGTCTTCGTGCTGACCTTAAAGGACGCCGGCGGCACTTGGGATGAGATGGCGACCCTCTATCTGTTTTTGCAGATCAGAGACCAGATGAGCGCCGCCGTTCGCCTCGGAGTCCTCGGTCCTTCGCGAGCCCAGGAGATTCAAAGTCAGTTGGAGAACAAGATACCCACCCTGTTGCGGCGCGCCGGGCGCAAACGGGCCTCCCAGGCGTGCAGGACCTCGCCGCTCCTGGAACTTACGCAGGCGGATCATACCCACCTCTACACAAAACTCTTTCAGAACTAAGGAAACAAAACCATGGCAACTGAATCTCATTCGCACTCCCACCCTCATACCCACGAAGATTGGGACCAACCCGGTCAGTTTCAAGATAGAGAGGTCTCGCTGTCCCAACGCAATTTTGCCACCCGCGCCTTCACCGTGGGTATCGGGGGACCGGTGGGCAGCGGAAAAACAGCCCTGCTACGCGCGCTCTGTGAGCAGCTTCGCGATCGTTATCAAGTCGCGGTTGTCACGAACGACATCTTCACCGAGGAGGATGCCCAATTTTTGACACGACACCAAGTCCTCGCCGCCGACCGAATTACCGCGGTGGTCACAGGAGGCTGCCCCCATGCCGCTATTCGAGAGGATATCTCGCTCAATTTAAATGCGCTGGAAACCTTGATGACTCGATTTGAGAACCGCTTGGACCTTCTCTTCGTTGAAAGTGGCGGTGACAACCTGGCCGCCAACTTCAGTCGCGAGCTTGCCGATTACATCCTCTACGTCATCGACGTCTCCGGCGGTGACAAGATACCGCGTAAGGGAGGACCCGGAATCACTCAGTCGGATCTTCTCATCATCAACAAGACAGACATTGCCGAACAGGTGGGCGCCGATCTGGATGTCATGGCACGAGATGCCGAGACGATGCGCGATGGCGGTCCCTTCCTCTTCACGCAGGCCCGCCACAATCTGGGCATCGACGAAGTCATCAAGCACGTTGAAGCGGCATTCAAGGCGAGGCGAGGGGTCGACGTGGGAAGCTCACAAGGTTAAGGACCGATGCAAGTATCGTCTTAAACCATGCCAAACATGAGCACCAGCCATCTAGAACTGAAAAGCGTCCGAAACCGAACTCAGGTCGTGCGGATGCTGCATCGCGCGCCCCTGCGCCTGTTTCAGACACAGTGCGGTCGCCAGACGGCCGAAATCTTCACCTCTACCTTTGGAGGTGGCATTCTGCAAGGCGATCGCACCCACCTAAAGATAGGCTGCGGCGCCCGCACCCGGACCGTCATTCGTTCTCAAGCCAATACACAGGTCTACAAGAACCCCATGGGAATACCTTCGATCCAGTCCATTGCGGGGACCCTCCAAGAAGAGAGTCTGCTGGTGCTTGCGCCGGATCCCGTGGTTATGCACAGAGAGGCGCTGTTTCATCTAGACCAACATTGGGACCTGGCCGACGATGCCTCCCTAGTGCTACTCGACTCGTTTCAATCGGGTCGCAGTGAAAGTGGAGAACAGTTTCAATTCCGTGAGTACGTGTCAAACGTCCATATCACGCGTAAGAAGAAGACGCTCTTACGAGAGATGTTCCGTTGCCGCCCGCAGAAAGACTCTCCCCACAATCCAGCTCGTTTTGGCGGCTTCGATGTCACCATGACCATCACGCTCATCGGCCCTCAGGTCCGGGAACTGGTCCGGCAGCTCAAACCCTTTACCAACATGCAGAAACATGTCGTCCCCCTGCTTCCCGCGGTTCACTCCCTTCCCTTGCAGGGGCCATTCTACAGTTTGAGCCCCCTGCCCTTTGCCGACGGGACTCTGTTTAGGGCACTCGCGCGCAGGCGAATAGACCTCGAACCTGTGGTCACCTTGGTGCGAGACTTTCTGTGAAAGACGGAGCCTAGGGATCGGCAAGAACCCTACCCTTGAATGAAAAAGAAAGAGCCCAACAGAATGTTGGGCTCTTCTATTCATACCAGGTGTCTGGAAATACTACTTAAAGGACTTTGCCAAGCTGACACCGGCAAAGACAAAATCATCAAGACCGGCAGCCAGTCTGTTTTCAATGGTGCTACCCACGATCTGCACATAGGTGACCGAAGGAGAGATGGAAATGCCGGCATACTCAAATGGCAAAGCGAGGGAAAGTACAAGATCATTCAGTTCGGAACCGGTGCCGGCACCCCAGTAAAAGTTGTTGTAGGTGCCCTCACCCCAACCCAGACTGGCGGAGCAGTCGACCGAAACGGGTGAACCTTCAATGACCTCGACAACATTCTCGATGGAATGGCCAATGCCCAGCGAGAGATAGCTGCCGTCAACGGCATCGACATCCTGGTACCAGGTAGCAGTTGGATTCAACATACAATCAAAGCTACCTCCGACATAGAGTTCAGTCGTGTTCTCCGTCGAAGGGGCTACCGCAGGGGATGCGACTTCGGGAAAATCATAGTAAATGACGCCCACTGAATAGGCCAAACCCTCGACACGGGGACAGTCAAACGAATAGTCGAGGGTGAGATCCACCTCCGTGAACTCATCCCTATTATTGTTAACCCTCACCAGCTCATAGTTCCCCCAGGCTGAGAGGGTAAAGCCGCCGCTCGAGGCGGACACCCCGGGTTGAAACACCGTACCATTAGTGAAGTTTTGACCGCGCCAAATATACTTACCGTAGAAGTCTGCGGTCACCTCGAATGAAACATCCCCCAGGTCCATGCCTCCCTGCGCAAACACTCCAGTATTCGCCACAGACAGAATGACCCCCATTACCACTACAATCCCTGTTTTTCTAGCCATCACTGTTCCCTTTAATAAAGAATCCCTATTCTGCAGACAGGCCACGTGCCTATCCATGAAAGCACGAGTAATTGGGCGGCTCCGTCCACTGGGTGCTTGATCAAAATAACATATTTGCAACACAGCATCCTGCTTGTTACAATTATGTCTTTCTGAAAACCATGCAAGGGGGTATTGTACTAGAGTGCCCGGTAATGTCCACCTTTTTTATGCTGGAAAATAATGACCACAACCCAGTACAACATGCAGGCCCTGAACACCCTCTACCGCATCAGTGGTGTCTTGATGGCCGACTTGAACCAGAAGCAGATCCTCGCGGAGGTGCTGGACACGCTGAGCAATGACCTGGGTCTCCAGCACGGAACGATCACGCTGTTGTCCAAGGACCGCAGCGAGATCATGATCGAAGTCGCGCACGGGTTTTCAGAGGAGCGCAGCCGGAGGGTACGCTATCAGATCGGCGAGGGGATCACGGGAAAGGTCATGGAGAGTGGGCGGTCCATCATTGTCCCCAAGATATCGGAGGAGCCCGCCTTTTTGAATCGGTTCAATCGTTCGAGCGCCGTGGATCAGGAACTGAGCTTCATCTGCGTGCCCATCAGCCTGGCCAAAGACGTCGTTGGCACCATCTCCATAGACAAGCCCTATGCGGAGCCCTCACCTCTCGAGGAAGACATGCGGTTCTTAAGTATCGTTGCCAGTATGATCGCCCATGACGTGCGGTCTCGGCGTGAGGAAGAATCGGCGGTCCGGGCGTTGGAAGATGAGAACACGCGCTTACGCCGTGAACTGGAGACCCGTTTTCGCCCTGAAAACATCCTCGGAAATTCGAATGCCATGCGCGACGTCTATGCGCAGATCCATCAAGTCGCCGCGAGTGACACCACCGTGGTCATTCGCGGAGAGTCGGGGACCGGTAAGGAACTCGTCGCCCATGCCATCCACTACTCCAGCCCTCGGGCCAACGCGCCCTTCATCAAGGTGAACTGCGCAGCGCTCAATGAAAACCTGCTGGAAAGCGAACTCTTCGGCCATGAGAAAGGGGCTTTCACGGGCGCCGTGCAGAGTCGCAAGGGTCGCTTGGAGGAATCCCACGGTGGCACCCTGTTTCTCGATGAAATCGGTGATTTTTCACCCGTGACACAGATCAAGCTGCTCAGAGTGGTGCAGGAACGCCAGTTCGAACGTGTGGGCAGCAATAAGGTCCTAAAGACCAATGCACGCATCGTCGTCGCCACCAACCGAAACCTCGAAGAGGCCGTCGATGACGGCACCTTCAGACAAGATCTCTATTATCGTATCAATGTTTTCCCCATCATCTTGCCACCCCTGCGCGAACGAAAGGATGACATCCTGCTCCTGGCGGACCATTTCGTCGAGCAGTACGCCAAAAAATTGGGGAAGACGGTACGTCGTATCAGCACGCCCGCGATCAACATGATGGTGGCCTATCACTGGCCCGGCAACGTACGAGAGTTGGAGAACTGTTTGGAACGTGCTGTTCTGCTCACCACCGACAGCGTCATCCACAGTCACCACCTGCCTCCCACGCTTCAGACGTCCGACGCGTCGGACACCATAGGAACTGGATCGCTGAGAGAGAGTGTTCAACTCTTCGAACGGGATATCATTGTGGACGCCCTCAAGAGATCCGGAGGAAACCTGACCTCCGCATCGCGAGACTTAGGTTCCACCCCCAGAATCATCACGTACAAGGTCAGGGAACTCGGGATTGACTATCGACGCTATCGTCGCAACAAGACGTAAAAAGAGACGTGGGCCAAGGGACCTCGTGAGGAGGGCAGGATGAATCGCCCACGTCCGCCGCGCGTGTGCAGAACGAACGTGGGCGATCGACTCGGTGTCGCTAGTTTAGCAGACCAAAAAGAATCAGCCGACACTCTTGCTTGAGTGTCAAGACCTCCCGCAGATGCTTTTGAGCCAGAGCCAGCTTCTGCTGGGCGCTCTCTTTGGCTGCTCGCAGGGCCGTCAGTTTCGCCTTAATCTGACCTGCGGTGGCATCATCCTTCTCCAGGATTTCGCGCAGGGCCTGAGTGGCCGCCTGAGTGGCATTCATCTCACCGGCCTCACCGCCCCGACCGCCGGGACCGCCACGTCCACCGGGACCGCCCCTTCCACCGTCGCCGCCACGACGTCCAGCCTCCCCACCGGGGCGACCGCGACTGGAGCCACCGAATCCGCCAAATCCGCCCCTGCCTCCGCTGGCAGCCTCTCTCTGTAGGCTGGTTACTTTGGTGAGCCGCGGTTCGATGATCTTCCACTCGTCATCGCCCACCTCCAGTTGCTCTTTCAGCCGATCCGTAATCATTCGGCGAAAATCCTCAGGGCTTCCACCCCGCCCGCCAAACCCGCCGCGACCGCCGCGGCCGCCTCTTTCACCCTCAGCACGCCTTGTAGGCTGCGCGAACGCCATTCCCACCAGGGCAACGGCGAGGAAGCCTACGCAAATCCCCAGAAATGTCTTTTTCTTCAGCACGGTAACTCCTTTCAAATGGATGGGTGAGCATGTCAATTTTAGGTCCAGTCTGAAGACTCGATTTGGCCTCGATCGGCCTGCTTTTCAGAAGGCGCCTAGTCGTCTATCCTCCAGTGGGCAGGGTGGACTTGGGGTCACGGTCTGGCACTTTTTTTTGCAGAATTATCGGTGGTGTCGAAAAGAAGGACGGAAAACCCCCCTTTTGTGTTACCTTACGCGTGAAAAAACCACTACTTCTGTAGTGAAAAAAGTATATTTTCCAAAAGTGATACCTAGTGAACGAACAAGATCGTGCCGACATAGATTCGGCCAAAAATGGAGATCACCAAGCGTTTCGGCAGCTCGTCGATAGATATGAAGCAGATGTGGCCCGATTAATGTGGCGTTTCAGTCAGGACGCCGCCGTCTGTGAAGAACTGGTGCAAGAGGTCTTTGTCGAGGCCTATTTCAGCCTGGACAGCTATCGGTTTAAGGCGCCTTTTGTATTTTGGCTAAAGACCATCGCGACCCGTGTGGGGTATCGCCTCTGGAAGCGCAATGCCAGAGAACGAAAACATGTTCACTTGGATGAAACCGCCGAAATCGAGGCGCCCCCGCAGGATTTTGGTGACCGAGCGGACATCTCAAGGCTGGTGCACCGCCTGCTTGACAAACTTGCACCCGCGGACCGAATGGTGTTAACATTGATGTACTTCGACAAATGCAGTATCCGCGAAATTGGCGATCGGATGGGCTGGACTGTGCCGGTGGTGAAGACCAGGGCCTACCGGGCACGCAAGAAGATGTTGGCGATCGCCGAAAAAGAACATGTATTGGATGAGATTGAATGGACAAGTTAGGAAAAATAGAAGCGTTGTTTGAGCGAGCCTGCCAAGGCCCCACGCCTATCTTTCATGTGGGCGAAAATGTGATAGCAGAGATCGCGGCGCGCGGATCCATCCGCCTGACACCCCTCTCCTTCGTGGCGGGGCTTTCGGCGGCGGCGGCGGCCATCGCGCTCTTCTATGCCATCAACGGGTGGATGACGCTGAGCGGCTCCGTGGTGGACTACTTTGATCCAGCCGTCCTGGATGCGCTCCTCTAGGCGGATTGCAGTAGGCCATGTCCGACAACGTCGAAATCGTCAAGAAAACGCAACCCCTTAAGCGGCGCCAGAAACTGGCCATGGCCCTGCTGGGCGTCGTCATCCTCTCCTCCGGATTCGTGTTGGGTGCCAGTTTCACCTTCTTCGTTCTGCGCGAGAGAATTCGGCCCCTACCATCTCCCTTCCCTTCTGGGCGAATTCTCCAAGGCCTGACCAAGGACCTGCAACTGACCGACGACCAGCAAGCGCAAGTGAAGCTACTCCTTGAGGAGCAGGCCGCAAAGTTGCGCGAAAGGCGCAGAGCAGCCGGCGAGAAGTCAAAAACGCACATCAATGAGATGGTGGCTTCCATGAAGACCATTCTCACGGAAGAGCAGTTCGCCAAATGGGAACCTGACTTCAAGTCGCGCATGGAAAGGATGCAAGAACGGTGGAACCGCGGGCGCCAGAGGGGCCGACGGGGTGGGGGTGGACGCGGACCGGGTAGCAGCCATGAGCGACGCGGCAATGGACATCTACGCAGAGACGGCCCCCCTGGGCAGTCCCAATCCGGCCCCAATCCCAACCAAGGGAATTAACCCGGCATGATCAGCGACTCTTGAGCCAGGTCCTGCAATTGCAAACTACGGTCCACCAGCCAATTGTCGGATAACATCGCCAGGTCCAACGAGTCCGCCCGACAGTCCCCGTTCAAGTCGCCCCCGGGAGGATCTTCGCAGACCAGGCGAAAAGTAAATCTCCTAAACTCCTGGGGTCAAGATGCGGTGTTGAAAGGGCCGCGGAACACCTCCCCATTTGAGAAAGGTGTGCCGAAGATCTAAGATGCTTAAGCGAGTCGTCTCGACCTAGGCTCAGCGTCGGTACTGACGGTGCTCCCGGGCAACTACACCGATCTGCCCTCGGATGGCACCCGCCGCGTTGTCGGCTGTATGCACGTTGGCATACAACTGACCGCTCCGCAAAGCGTCGACAAAAGCCCGAAAATCGCCCGCGTAGTTGTTCAGTAAGTCGTCCGTGCTGATGACTGTACGAGAAAGCAGACCCTCCACCAGATCCGTTGCCGGAGTCATGCCATATAGGAATGCGACCGGCGGGCCGCTCTCGCTGGGCAGGCCGACATGAATGTGCGCCTGCGTGATCCCACTGAGGCCTTTGATGAAAAGGGCCGAGTGCACGGTCTCGTGTTCCCAATCGATCTTCAGTTCAATGCGCCCGGTGGCATAGGTGTTCACCGACGGTACTGAACCGCCGCCGCCCAAGGGAGCAGCGAACCGATCGGCGGTCTCATCCATACAGGTAATCGTCACCTTGGCAACAGGGTTCTGCCAGCCATGAAGGTCCGCCAGCAGGTCATCTCCGCCCACAATGCCCTCATGGTAATGAATAACACCCCCCTCCGCTAAACTAGGATTGGTGGCTCCGGTGCCGGCGTCAGTCGAGCTCACGCCACTGAGCCCCTGGCAGGGAGGCACCATGTCGGCAAAGTCTTCCGTGTTGGTCTCGGTTCCCGCATCATAGCCGGAAACAAAGAAAACACGCGACCCCTGTCGAGGCAGGGTCACGCTATTGAGCGCGGTGAATCCGTTTAAACAGTCGGTGAAGTCTTGAATCGATTTCGTCTCGCCCGGAGGCCCTGGTCGCTAGGCAACCCCCGTAGCCAAGCGCCGCGGCACAAGCGGGCCAGACACGTTTTGACGTAACAGAGGTGAGTCGTGAGGCGGGGTGAAATGCTTACAGGAAAACTATATATTTTTTCGAATGGCACGGCCAATCCGCTGGAGAAGTTGCCGGCGCTGCCCCGCGGGGAGGGGCGTTTCCAAAGCGTGGCCTGCGCGGGCCCGGGCAACCAGAACGCGGAGAATTTGGCGTAGAAGGATTAACTGTCGATTGAAACGCCGACAGGAGCGACAGATCAGCAGATGAAGGCGGAGCGCGGCACGCTCCGTCAGGGTCAATTGTGTATCTTGGGCCTTGGACAACAGTTGGGAGGCCAGCCGACACGATAGCGATAAGAGCATCCGTACGTCAGCAAGGAATTTCATTCTGAGTCTTTCTCCTTGGAAGCGAACCAATTGAACTCTAGACAGTCCCTCAGTCGCAATCGAGCCCGGTGTAGCCGAACCCAGAGATTGGAGTTTGAAATCTCCAAGGTCTGACAAACATCATCGGCGTCTTGCTCCTCCATCTCTCGCATGATAAAAGCATGGGCCAGTGGTTCAGGCAACGCACTGAGACAGTTCTTCAGGGTATCCCAAAACTCTTCCTTCTCGGCCCGATGGGCTGGGTCGCCCTCCCAGACCCCAGGTTTCGGGGCCCACCAGCCGCGGT
>JADFHU010000387.1 GCA_022567055.1 Planctomycetota bacterium | reverse complement strand
GCGGTCGGTACGCCCAGAGATGCGCTGATTTATAACGCCGGCCGGTCCAGTCGTCACTCAAGCCGCCGGATGTCTCGACGACGACGCCCTCTGCATATTCCTTCTGGATCAGGGCCACGCGTTCATCGGCCGGCCAGGGCGCACCGGCGTTGATCCAATTGCGAATCCACCGGATCTGTTCTTGGGTGAGCTGGTCCGCCTCCTTGGGAGGCATTTCGTAACCCTCTTCGGTTCGGGTGGTGGCGATGGTGAGAAAACTCTCGTCGCCTTTGCCCGGCATGAGTACTTTCTCACCAAAAGACTCACCCCCCTTCAGCATCGCTGCGCGGGTGCGCATGTCGAAGTCGCCCTTGATCTTCTCCGGCTCGTCGGCATGGCAGGCGTAGCATTTCTTGACGAAAAGCGGCTTCATTTTTAACGCGAAGAGCTTTTCCCCCTTCGTCCATTCGCCGGATCCATCGGCGGCAATGGCACACGAGGTCGATGCCACGATGACACCGGTGCAAAACAGGAAGGCCGATAAGCATCTTTGAGGTTTCATTGCTTCGCAAGTCATCTGGATGTCATCAACAGAAACCGGAACGTCATCCATCTACCATTGTCCAAGATACATGTCTCTGTTGAGCATCTCAATCAGGCATCGATCACTGTGGACCTGAACGAGTGATGAGGAATTTGACTTCCACCGATAGGTGACAGCATACCGTGGGGATGTATGACGAATCAAGGGGAAATGGGCCCAGAGTCCGCCTACAGGGATCCTCTGGGCTCGGGAATTTCGGCAGCGTGTGTCGAGCGGGCCTCCAACTGCCGCCCATCAGGGCAACGAACAAGGGAAAACAAGGGTCTCATCCTTACGTACTGACTGAGTTCACGACCAACGGCTCACTGAACTCGTGCTGGACAATCCAGGCGCTTGGGTTATTGAAGAACCAACTTGATGGTCACATCTGCAACCGAAACATTCTTATCGCCACCCTGTAGCTTGCCGATCTCGACCTTCTCACCGGTCACGCAGATTTCGATGTCACTGTCGCCCTCAGGAACGTGGACATGGTCGCCGCCATTCAATTGAACCTTCCACTTGCCCTTGGCAGGAGAAGTATCCTTGATACTAGCAGTGATCGTGGCGTTAAAGTTACTCTCGACAGCAGCCGTGACGCAACCTCTATAGGTCTTGTAAGGATTGTCAGCGCTGGCGTCTTGGACGACCTTGATGCAATCTGTGTCCTTGATCTGGATGAAGAACCCGAGGTCCAGACAAACCAGGATAGTGGTAACGGGCACGGGCACAAACGTTGTTGGCCAATCGTGGACCTTCACATTTGTAAAATGGTCCTTGGGTGGTTTCGGATGAAAATCGGCGATTGCAGGGAGCGCGATCGCCAGCACAGCAATTGCGATTAGACCTTTCTTCAACATCTTCTTTTCCTTTCTAACCCCACGTCCCTGTACCGCCGAAATTCCGATACAAGGGTCGTCCTTAACTGTTCATCCAGACACCGAGTCTGAACAATGCTACGTTTTGGGTAACACCCCACATGTACATCCTATATTAACCCTATTTCGATAATATAAGCTATTCTATTTTATTAAACTTCTAAAAAAATAAGTTTATTCTTATTCATAATACTATACCTATCAATTATAACGATTGTTATGTTTATCATACCTCTCATATTACCAACAAACTCAGTTACTTCACGAAATTCGTGGTTTTTTCCATATCCGGGAGTCGAGTTGTTGAGTCTCCAATGAAGTCAAGTTGACACGAGGCCCATTTCCAGCGGTTCCTTGCGGATAAGGGTGTATTGGATGAGTAGTATAAGTAGGATACGTATATAAAATTTACTAAGTTATATAAGATCGGTAATAAGAGAAATATAAGTAGGTAGAGTAAGTAGATTAGTATTTAGGACCGCCTGGAGCCAGGTTCTCGCCGAGATTCACCAAGACTCCAATAGCCTCTCTACTTAGGTTCCGAACGGTTCTCGGGAGTGCTCATGCGTGATTGACAGGATTCGGAGTTTTGATACGCTGACGCAGATATGCAAACGAGGACACCACCTACCATGACGAATGCAACGGTAAGCAAGATCTTTGGCCAAATGGCGGACATATTGGAGATCCTGGGCGAAGATCGCTTTCGGGTGAATAGCTATCGAAGATCCGCCCGCATCCTAGCAGAATTGCCCTCCGAGGCCGACCAACTCCTCCGCGCGGGGACGTTGAGCAAAACGCCCGGGGTCGGCAAGGCCACCGTCAAGAAGATCGAAGAGTACTTGGAAAAGGGCCGGATAGAGGCCCACCAGGAATTACTCGGCAAGATCCCGGTCAGCCTACTCGACCTGCTGTCCGTGCAGGGCATGGGTCCCAAGGGCGTCAAGAACGCGTATGATCAACTGCAGGTGACAAGCATCCCCGAACTCAAGGCGGCGATCGAAGATGGTTCTTTGGCGACGCTCTCGGGATTCGGACCGAAGAAGTGCGATGGCCTCCGCAAGGCCATCCTCTTCCTGGAAAAGGCCTCTGGACGCATGCGGCTCGATCAGGCCCGGGGGGTGGCTGATCAGGTGATGACCTTCCTCAAGGAACAGGCCCTCGTTCAACGCATCGAAATCGCAGGATCGCTGCGCCGTTGGGTCGAGACCATCGGCGACGTGGACATCTTGGCGACACCGCAAGACGACGTTGCACCCCAGGCCATCATTGACACCTTTACTCGAGCCGACTTCGTCGTGGACTGCCTGGCAGCGGGACCGACCCAAGGCTCGGTACTCGTCCATCACTCGGGCACACCGATACAGGTGGATCTGCGAATCGTCGAGGCGTCAAGCTTTGGAGCGGCATGGCAGTATTTCACCGGATCCAAAGATCATACTATGCGCCTGCGGGACATCGCCTTAAGCAAGGGCATGAGACTCAATGAGTACGGACTATATCGGACCGCGGATGCGTCCGAGCCGGTCTTCGTGACGGGTCAAACCGAAGAGGCGATCTACCAGGGCCTGGGTTTGGATCCAGTGGACCCGAAGCTACGGCAAGACCGTGGCGAAGTGGAGGCAGCCCAGGCCCACACGCTTCCTCGGCTCGTCACCCTCGAAGACATCCGAGGCGATCTCCACATGCACACGACGGCCTCAGATGGCCGGTGTGAATTGGAAGAAATGGTGACGTTCGGAATCGAACGCGGATATGAGTATATCTGCATCACCGATCATTCGGCGTCCTCAATCATCGCCAACGGTCTCAGCGGCGAACGTCTGATCCAGCAGATAAAGGCCATCCGTCGCCTCAATGAAGGCTACCCAGAAATCTCGGTGTTGGCGGGCAGCGAAGTGGACATCCTCAGCGACGGCCGTCTGGACTATGAGGACGGTCTGCTGGCAGAATTGGATTTCGTCGTGGCCTCGGTCCACAGCGGCATGAACAACGCCCGGGACAGAGGCACCGCTCGTCTCCTCAAGGCGATGGACAATCCCTCTGTCACCTGCATCGGCCATCCCACCACGCGCATGTTGGGTCGTCGAGAGGCCATGGACCTGGACATGATCGCCATCCTACGGCATGCCGCCGAGACCCACACCGCCATGGAGGTGAATTCCAACCCGATGCGCCTGGATCTCAACGACCTGCACTGCCGCATGGCCATCGACCACGGGGTCAAACTCATCATCAACACAGACGCCCACAACGAGGGGGGACTGGACCGGTTAGAATATGGCGTCGCGACGGCCGCCAAAGGCTGGGCCACCAAAGAGGATGTGTTGAACACGCTTCCGTGGGAGAAGCTCAAGGAATGGATGCAGATGAAACAGAGTCGTTCGTGACCCTTTACGGCTTTGAACAGACCCCGTAGAAAATGCCCGAAGTTTTTCTGGCCCTCAAATCCGTCAACTGCCGATAATACAACAGATCCCATTTGAAAACGCGGCCCTGCATCCGGGTCCCAGAGAGGACGCACCGTGCTAGCAGTCGGACGCATCAATCGACTAGATGATCGCATCGCCAAGATCGTCATTGTGCTTATGGCCATTGGCACGGTCTTCGTGTTCTCAGCCAGTACCGATGTGGGACAGGAGCTGAATCTCAAGCGTTTCTACGCCCATCCCGGCCTGCGCCAGATCGTCTACTTCCCGGTGGCCTGCCTGGTGATGTTCATGCTGTCTGCAATCAACCACAAACACTTGAGCTTCGCTCAGGGCACCTGGAGGTCGTTCACGCCCTACCTGCTCATCCTGAGCCTGATCCTACTGGCGATCGTTTTGATCCCGCGACTCGGTACGCAAGTGAACTATGCGCGGCGCTGGATTCGCGTCCCCATTGGACCGGCCCGCATCTCCTTTCAGCCCTCCGAACTCGCCAAGTGGGCATGCATTTTTTTCTTGGCCGCGGTCTGTGCCAAGAACGACTTTCAGATTAAATCCTTCTGGAAACAGTTCGTACCCATCTGCGCCGTGGTGGGTGCCTGCGTGGGGATGATCGTCGGCGAGGATTTCGGCACAGCCGCCTTCATCGTCTTGCTCAGTTTTTGCATGCTGCTGATCGGCGGGGCAAAATGGTGGCACCTCCTCAGCCCTCTCCCGTTGGTCATAGCCCTTTTCTTTGTGATGCTCTTGCAATCGCCCCATCGAGTAGAAAGAATCAAGGCCTTCCTGGATCCGGAACAACACTCCGCTTCAACCGCCTATCAGGCGACTCAGTCACTGGTCGCCCTGGGATCGGGAGGCCTGTGGGGAAAGGGCTTGGGAAACGGCGTCTCCAAATACGGTCACCTGCCCGAGGATACGACCGACTTCGTATTCGCCATCATAGGCGAAGAACTCGGACTGGTGGGCACAACATCCGTGATCCTGCTGTTCATCGCGTTCATCTGGATGGGGTCGCTGGTGGTGATCAGGAGCAAAGAGGGTTTTAGCCAGTTGCTGGCTGGAGGAATCGTCTTGGCGATCAGCCTTCAGGCGGCGCTGAACATTGGCGTCGTCACGGTCGTCCTGCCCACCAAAGGGATCCCCCTGCCCTTCCTCAGCGGCGGCGGCTCGAGCCTGCTGGTCTCAGCCGCTGCGGTCGGCGTACTGCTCAACATCGCCAAGCAGACAGCGGACACCGAGCCGGCCAAATCGTAGAAGGGCTCCGCCCACAAACATCCTAGCGATCCGCATACATAGAATCGTAGTAGGATTGATAACCCCCCGACACAATATGGTCCAACCACGCCTGGTTGGCAATATACCAGTCAATCGTCTGCTTCAGCCCCTCTTCAAATGTCACCGAAGGTTTCCACCCTAAATCCCGCATGGTCTTGCCGGCATCAATGGCGTAACGCCGATCATGACCGGGCCGATCCTTGACGTAGTTGATCAGCGACTCGGGTTTTCCCAGATGATGCAGCAACATCTTGATCACATCGATGTTGGCCATCTCGTTGCAGCCACCCACATTATAGACTTCTCCCGACTTGGCTTCCGTCAACACCTTCCAGAGGGCAGTACAGTGGTCATAGACGAAGAGCCAGTCTCGGACGTGCAAACCATCCCCATAAACGGGTAGCGCCTTGTCTTGACGCGCGTTGTTGATCATTAGGGGTATCAGTTTTTCGGGAAACTGATAGGGACCATAGTTGTTGGAACAGCGCGTGATGTTGTAAGGCAGTCCCCAGGTGTGCCCAAAGGCCCGGACCAGGTGGTCTGCAGAGGCCTTGCTGGCCGAATAGGGAGAGTTGGGAGCCAGCGGCGTGGTTTCCGTAAACATGCCCTCATCCCCCAGGGAGCCATACACTTCATCGGTCGACACCTGGACAAAACGGGTTGTGTCCCGCGCACTGGCCGCCTGCAGAAGAGCCAGCGTTCCAGCAACATTGTTGTCGATGAAGACCTTGGGACCGGTGGTGGATCGATCGACGTGACTCTCAGCCGCAAAATGCACCAC
>JADFHU010000386.1 GCA_022567055.1 Planctomycetota bacterium | reverse complement strand
TGACCTGGACCTAGCCATATTGGAGGAACACTGGCTCCAGTGGAATTTTAGCACCGAGTAAAGAAGGAGAGTATCATGGATGTTAAATGGTGCGTCATTTCGATGCTTCTAGTGGCTCTATCTTCAGGCGCGGCGACAGCTCAAGAAGCAGTGAACCCTAAACACCGAAAGAAGGCCGTGCAGCTCTTCGAGGAGAACGATGCCAACAAAGACGGGAAATTGTCGCGGGGCGAGTTTCCGCTGCGCTACCGAGGACGCTTCGATACGATCGACACCAACAGCGATGGCTTCCTTACCCTCGAAGAGGACATCGCATATCGTGCATCACGTCTCGCGAACAAGACGCGTCAGCAGGCGGCGCAGCCTGAGCGTTCGCAACAGGCTCGGCCGTCCAATCGAACCAACAGGTCGCGGATACCCGAAGGCGTAACGGTCGAGCGAGATATCGTCTATGCTCGCATCGGTGACCGGGACCTTCCGTTGGATATCTATATACCGGACACTGCCGTGAGGCCCATGCCTGTTATTATTTGGGTTCATGGCGGCGGCTGGAAGGGTGGGAGCAAGGGCGGCATAAGTCGCCCCGTCGGGGTGCTTTCGCGGGGATATGCGCTCGTCTCCGTCGAATACCGTCTCAGCGGTGAGGCCATCTGGCCGGCGCAGATCGAGGACTGTAAGGCGGCAATCCGCTGGACACGGGCCAACGCCAAGACATACGGCCTCGATCCGGACCGGATCGGGGCGTGGGGTTCCTCGGCCGGCGGGCACCTGGTAGCCATGATGGGTGTGGCAGGAGATGTCGAGAAATTCGATACACACAGGGAATACGCCGACACTTCCGCCCGAGTCCAGGCTGTGTGCGACTGGTTTGGCCCTACCGACTTTACGCAGATGGACGCCCACCGACCCAAAGGTGCCAGGCTGGTTCACGACGACCCCGATTCTCCCGAATCGCGATTGGTCGGCGGCCCGATCCAGAAAGAACGCTACCTCCCCATCTGTGCGGATGCCAATCCGATCACCTACGTGACCAAGGATGATCCACCGATTCTCATCATGCATGGCGATAGGGACATGTCGGTACCCATTCATCAGAGCAAGCTGTTCTACAGAGCTCTCAAGGAGGCGGGCGTCGACGCAACGTTCTACATCGTCAAGGGAGGCGGCCACGGCTTCCGCGATGCCCAAAATGACTCTCCCGAAGATTTGGCCAATAGGGCCATCGACTTCTTCGATAAACAATTTGGCCTTCAGCAGGGCCAAGCAACTAAAGATGGAGGGGAATAAGCTTGATGTTGACGAACACACAAACGCGGGTCTTCCTGGAACTGACTATCGTCGTTTGCGTATTTGGCCTGGGAGTTGCTCATGGAGAGACAGGGAAGGACATCCTGAGGGCCACCGGCTTCAGAGGCGGCTTGGTGGTGCATATTGGCTGTGGCGATGGCAGGATGACGGCCTCGCTTCACGCCAATGATCACACGCTTGTGCACGGCTTGGAGACCCACGCGCAGGACGTCGCGAAGGCCAGAGAAACCATCCAATCGCTCGGGCTGTACGGTCCTGTTTCGATTGGCCGGTTCAATGGGACACACCTGCCCTATGCTGAGAATCTTGTTAATCTGATTGTCGCCGAAGAAGTCGGCGACGTATCGAAGGACGAACTGCTGCGCGTTTTGGCGCCCAACGGAATTGCCTATATCAAGTCCGGCGACCAATGGACGACGACGGTGAAACCCTGGCCGGCGGATATCGACGAATGGACCCACTGGCTGCATAGCGCCAATGGCAATGCCGTCGCCCGCGACCGTGTCGTGGGGCCGCCGCGCCACCTGCAATGGGCCGCTGCACCGCGCTGGCAGCGACATCACAATACGGTGCCCAGCACCACGGGCATGGTCTCTGCCCAAGGTCGTCTTTTCTACATTTCCGATGAGGCCCCGCCCGGCCTCGATCCAGCGATGCCCGACAGATGGTTTCTCGTGGCACGTGACGCGTTCAATGGGGTGCTGCTCTGGAAACGTCCCATGGCAGAATGGGGCTGGAACCAATGGAATACGGCATGGATGGGGCGTTTCAACACCCCCCCACATCTGCCCAAACGGCTCGTTGCAGCAGGGGACAGGGTCTACGCAACTCTGAACTTCAACGCGCCCTTAACGGCGTTGGATGCGGCTACAGGTGCTGTGCTGCGAGTCTACGAAGGCACAGAGAATACGGATGAGATTCTGCACAGAGACGGCCTGCTCATACTTTCGCTAAACGAAGAAACACGAAAACCGCGCCTGGGTCAAAAGAAACCCATTCAGAAGAGCGTTTGCGCGATTGATGCGAAATCCGGCAAGATGCTGTGGAAGAAAGGGCCTTTTTCGGGGCTTCGTGGAAAGTCGGCCGCAGCCGAGCCCTTTGGTCGTCTCGAACTGATCGCCGGTGGCAATCAAGTGTGCCTGGTCGATCACGACGCCATCATAAGCCTGGACCTTGCGACAGGCGCAGAGATGTGGCGTACGCCCCGACCTGCGTTCGAGGACAAGGTGATTGACAAGTACTCGATACGCTATACGGATCTATGCGTGCTGGTGTATCAGGACGGCGTCGTGCTGTATGCCCAGCCCGACATGTTCGCCAGGGTCTGGCACAGTTTTCCAGGCGAACTGTACGCATTCGATGCGAAGAATGGCGAGCAACTGTGGCACAGACCCTACGGCGGATGGAGCCACAACTGGCAGCCCGACGTATTCGTGGTCGACGGCGTCGTCTGGATACACGACCACACCGTGGTCGATCAACCGGACTGGAGAACGGGCCACCGCGAGGACAAATCCGGCATAGATTATTTTCTCCTGGGTCTTGATTTGAAAACGGGTGAACTCAAACGGAGATTTTCGACCAACAAGGCCATGCATGTCGACCACCACCATCGCTGTTACCGCGCCAAGGCAACCGAGCGGTTCTTCCTAGCCTCCCGCCGGGGCGTAGAATTCCTGGACTTTGAGACCGAGGAGACCACTTTGAACCACTGGACCCGTGGCGCCTGTTTGCATGGCATCGTTCCCTCTAACGGTCTGCTTTACCTCACGCCGCATCCGTGCAGGTGCTACGTTGAAACGCAGCTAAACGGGTATTACGGTCTGGCCCCAAAGGCCAGCCGTGCGCCACTGGCGAGTATAGAACAGTTAGGTCGCAGTAGATTTGAGAAAGGGCCCGCTTACCGAGAAGGCCTGACTGCGAGAGGCACGTTCGACAGGCAGGACGAATGGCCAACATTCCGTCATGATCCCCGACGAAGTGGCGGGACTGGAGCGCCCATTAGCAAGGACCTTAGCCTCGCCTGGCGCACTGGAGTCGGTGGCCATCTCAGTCCTCCCGTTGGCGCAGGAGGCAGAGTCTTCGTGACCTCGATCGACGAGCATAGAGTGGTCGCCTTGAACGCGGACAGCGGCGAACAAGTCTGGGACTACACCGCAGGCGGGCGCATTGACACGCCTCCGACGCTCTATCGGGGATTGGTTCTGTTTGGATCGGCCGACGGCGGCGTTTATTGTCTGACAGAGGCGGATGGCCGCCTTGCCTGGCGATTCCAGGCGGCGCCGGGCGAGCGGCTCGTCGTCGCCTACGGCCAACTTGAATCGGCCTGGCCGGTCCGCGGCAGCATTCTCATCGAAAATGATCGGGCCTACGTCACCGCGGGCCGTTCCTCCTACCTCGATGGCGGATTCGCTCTGTACGTGCTCAACCCAAGAACAGGCGCAGTGATCGAGAAACGGACCCTCTATAGCCCCGATCCCGAGACGGATGAAATGCAGAAGCCCACCTACAACCGGAAAATCATCCCCGGTACGCTGTCCGACATCCTGGTCAGTGACGGCTCGTCAATCTTCATGCGCCAGGAGAGGGTGTTTGGCGAGGCGCCCGTCGAGAAGAAACACCTCTTTTCCACGGCCGGACTGCGGGATTCGACCTGGTTCGACCGCACGTTTTGGGCAATGGGCAAGACAGAAGAACGTGCAGGGTCGCGCTTGATCGTTTTTGATGAAAAGACCGTATACGGTATCACCGAGGCCTTCGGTAAGAAGATATCCTCCGCGCGCAAAGGTGATTCTATGTACCAACTCTTCGCTGAGGCGCTGGAACCCGGAACCGTGGCCAAGCTCTCGTATGACGAGAGGAAAACCGCGATGAAGAAGAAGCCGAAACGGCGCTGGACCGTGTCGATGCCCATGCGGGTAACGGCCATGGCCGTCGCGGGGCGGATGCTCATTGCAGCGGGCACACCGGCCACCGTGGCCCAGCCCGATCCTCTGGGTATGCGTGAAGGGCGCAATGGCGCCGGACTCTGGCTCCTTTCGACGGAAGACGGCAGCAAACTGGCGGCATACGACCTCGACGCCGCCCCGGTTCTGGACGGCATAGCAGTCACGGGGGGACGTGTGTATGTTGCCGCCGCCAATGGTGAACTTCTGTGTTTCCGAGCAGACAACTGATGTACGCGTGAGGTACAAATAGACGATGAGTGTCGTCATAACGAACGCATTCATCAATCGCTGGGCAGGATCATTGACTTCAGACTGCGGCTGAAATCCTGAGAACTAACGCCTAAAACAGAACCTGAAACACAAGCGACTTGGCCACGAATGAGTATTTTCACCTCGTGGGATTATTCCCACGCACCCCTTTGATGAACATGGCCCAGGTACGGCTGCATGGCTAGACGCTGAACTCGAAGTCTCCTTCTGGGGGGCGGATTCTAGCGAACGAGATGGATATCATCGATATAAACAACACCCATGCCCCCGCCGTCGATGCCTATGGTCAATGACGTGACACGACTGAGATCTCCGGCCACGTCGGCCAGGGGAATGATCCACTCGTTCCAGCCGCCACGCATCAGAGCAGCGGGATCACCCGCGTAGGCGACCTTCGTGTTGTTGATCTTGACGTAGAGACTGCCACCCGTGTTATTGCCACTGCCATGGAAGCAGAGCCTCAGGGCCCCTATGCCATTCCCGGTCCAATCCATCGGGGCATCGAAGGTACGCGTCGCCTCGGACTGGGCGGCAGCGCTGTTGTCGAACCAGATCGGCAGGGATTGATCGCCCCCAAAGACGATCATTGTTTCTGGTGAATAGTCGTCGTTCGCGGGATCGGTCCCAACCAAAGAGCCATTGGTCGGATCCACGAAGCCATCGGCCCAAACGTTGTATATGGCCGCCGGATCCTCTGGCCCCACTACTTGATAGCTTTCAAAGTCATCAACGATGATGCTAGCCGCCGTCGTAAAGCTCCAGACCTCTCCGATATACGTGGCGGGACTAGACGCCTCATTGATTTCAACGACCTGCCAGTAATACGCATGGTCGAGATCCAACGCGTTGACGGTCGTCGTGGTGTCCGTCGTGGGGCCAACTAAGGTCAGGTTTTCGCTGTCGGCTCCCAGGTACACGTCGTGCGAAACGGCTTCACGCCCGGCGCGCCAGCTCAAAACCACATCCACACCGTCTGTTACAGCGCCGTCGGCCGGCTGGGGCTGCCTGGCAAAGGTAGGAATGTAGAGGAAGCGGACTTCACTGAGCCCGTATTGCCCCAAGGGGCCGTAGCCGCTATTGACAGAGATCCTGACGAACTGGACCAGGGCTCCACCGAATTCGACCGTTGTATTGGCGGCATAGCCCCCAATACCCGGTGCCTGGGCAAACTGATTGACATTTTCCACCACCGTCCAGTCGGTGCCGTTGGTGGAAACCTCGACAGTCACCCCTTTGGCACCAAAGCCGACGAAAGATTCAATCACCTGATTGGAATTCCACACCAGCATCTTGTCGAGCTTGTAGAGGCTCTCAAACTCGTATTGAATCCAAGCCGCCGGATCACCCGCGGTACTGAGCCACATCGTCTCATCCGCGGTTCCATGCAAACCAGCCCCGTCGAGACCGGA
>JADFHU010000385.1 GCA_022567055.1 Planctomycetota bacterium | reverse complement strand
GCCAGGGCTAGATCATTGGCATTGGTCCCAACATAGACCTCGTGGCGATCGGCTTCACGTCCATTCCTACCCCAGGAGAGAGTCGTATCGGGTGCCACGTTAGTCGCACCTGAGTCGGGACTGGGCCGACTCGCAAGGGTCGGTATGGAGAAGAACCGTACTTCACTCAGACTGGCCTGCGGGGCGAATCCCTGCACAGTGTTGATGCTCACCCGGACATGCTGAGCCGTGGCACCACCGAAATCGATGATGTTGTTGGCGGCATAGCCCTCGAGCCCGGGGGCTTGGGCCAGTTCTGGCACGCCCTCCAAGGCGGTCCAGTTCTCGCCATCCAGCGAGTGCTCGATGACGACATCCTTGGCGCCGAAGCCGATGAAGCTCTCAATCGTCTGATTGGAATTCCAGACCCACATCTCGTGTAGCTTGTACGCCCGGTCGAAGGCATAATCGATGGTGGCCGGGATGCCGGCGCTGATCCACATGTCGGCGGCCGAGGTGCCATGGAGGTCGTCCACCAGACCGGAGCCGTTGATGGTATTCTCAGGCACGGAAGCGCCGAATGAGCTGGAGGCCGTGGCGGTGACATTGCTGATAGAAACCGAGAAAGGCTCGGTCGTGAAGCTCCAGATGTCTCCCGGGAAGACCGTGAAATCCGGGGCACCGTTGACTTCATCGACACGCCAGTAATAGGTCTTGTCGAATTCGAGTCTACCCGGATCGAAGGTCGTATCCGCCAGACCCAGCCCGACCGCGACGCTCCCGGGATCATCGACGGTCGCGTCATTGACATCGCCAAAGAGTGTTCCCAAGTACACGTTGTGTGTTTCCGCGAACTCACCCCGGTTCCAGCCCAGGACCCTATTCCTCGGCACGTCTGTCGCTGTATCAGGGGGGCTCGGGTTGCCGGCGATTCCCGGCTCACTCTCCAAAGCCTCCATGATTTCGTCCGGCGTGAGGGCCCGGTTGTAGACCCTGACCTCATCGATGGCGCCATCAAAGTCCACCGACACGTCCGCCCTGCCACCGATCGTGGGTAGGATTGCGTTAGAGATGATGACGCCTTGGATGGCCATTTCCCCGATCTGCGTGCCATCGAGAAAAGACCGCATCACCGTGCCGTCGAAGGAGCCTGCGACGTGTTGCCACTCGCCCGTCCGGACGCCCGCATCGGGGACGACCAGGTTGTTATTGGCGCCCTGGTCGACGTAGAAGTGAACGCCATCGCCGCCGGTCAAGGACAGGACCACTGAGTCGTCTCCGCCCGACCCTGCCTTGCCATAGATCGAGTTGAGATTCTGCCAGTGATTGCTTGCCACCGTGGCCACGATGGAGGCGGGGCGAACCCACGCCATCACCGTGATTTGGGTCAGGTTCAGAGGATCGCTGGTAGAGACTTCGGCGCGCCCGGTCGCCGAAAACGAGATGGCCCCACCCGAGACGCCCGTGGTCCATTGGTAGGCCCCGACGAGCTGGGCCTGCAGACCCGCCCCGCTGAGGTCCTCGGTCACGTCCCCGCCGCCTTCATCAAACGGCAGGTATAGGACCAGGTGATCTTGCGGGTCGGCGGCATCAGAAGTGTGTACGCCACCCACCAGAACGAAAGAAACCAAGCAAAACAAGCCACTCCGACAGAATCGGCGGAGGCCCCTGTCTTTCGACATCGATTGTCGACACATAGCAGTACCTCTTCCAGAAGACTCCATGAACAAACTAAACCATGTGTTCACGACCAACCTCGCAACGCGCCAGACTTGCCGCTTCTCGATACAAAGAAAAAAGGGCCTGCGCCGTTAGGCACAGACCCCTGGTCATTGTCGTTCGGAGACCGCATTACTGAAGGACGGCGATGGCATCAAGTAAGGTGCCGTCTTCACGCCGTGCAATCTCGAGCGTGTGGGTTCCCGCCGAGAGGGTGAATTCCACCACACTGTTGCCGTCGTCACTACTGTGGACCTCGTCCCAGTGCCAGGTCGCACCGTCCGAGATGTCGTTGAAGCGCACCCAACCGCTGGCATGGTTCGTGGTATTGGTCGCCATGCCCGGGATCCGGAACCAGAAGGAGTTGCTTCCGCCGGTGATGATCACACGGATGGCAAGCCGGTACACACCGTCCTCGGGTACGTCGAAGCTATACGTCGCAACGCCGTCGGCGGGAGGATTGTTGTTCTCGTCCCCAATGCCGTCCGCTGTGCCGATATGCTGACCTGCGGAGGCGGTGGGACTATCCGAGAACACCTGCATCGGTGCGGTGATCGCACCCGACTCCGCCTCAAACCAGCTTAGCGGCTGGAACACTGTCGGTGCGTTCTTATAGAGTCGGATACTGTCCACGTAGAGCACACCCATTGCGCCCGCACCTTCGACGCCAATGGTCAGGCTCCTGACGCTCGCGGCATCCGCTATGGCGGACAGGTCTATGTTCCATTGGGTCCAAGCATCCCACCCCGGGGGCAGGTCTGCGCCACCCTCATACGCCACCTTGGTGTCGTTGATCTTCACATACACTTGGCCGCCACCGGTGTTGTCCACCCCTTGCTTGAAGTAAAGCACCAGGGTTTGAATGCCGGACCGAGTCCAATCCTGCGTCTGGTCGAACGTACGGGTCACCTCTGAAACCGCGGCGGTGCCGTTGTCGTAGCGAATGGGCATCGACTGCCTGCCCTCCTGCACGACACCTCTTTCCGCTTCGTTTCCGTTGCCCACGATCGCACCGTTGTTTGCCTCGTCGCCGAAACCATCGATCCAGACGGACCAGATCTCGAAGAACTCTTCATCGTGGTAGATCTCGAAATCATCGACGCTCCGATACTCCGGGGTCGTGAAGCTCCAGATGTCCCCCTCGAAGGTCGAGGGCACACTGGTCTCATCGATTTCATTGATCCGCCAGTAGTAGGTGCTGGCGTAACTCAGGTCTGGGGCCGCGAAGCTATTGTCCGTGGGGGTACCGGCGACCGCGCTGTTGTCGTCCACCTGGGCCATGTCGGTGCTCAGGACGACCTGGTGGGAGCTGGCGCCGCGGCCTTTGCGCCAGGCGAGCGTGACGTCCACGCCGTCGGTGGTGCTGCCATCCGCAGGCTGCGGTTCACGAGCGTAGGTGGGGATGTGCAAGAATCGGACCTCGCTGAGACCGACCTGGGGTAGCGGGCCCCACCCCGACGTGATGGAGAGTCGCACAAACCGGGCCACGGCTTCACCAAAGTCCACGGTCGTATTGTGAGTGTAGTTGGACACCCCGGTCGCCTGGGCAAATGGAGGAACGCCGTCGAGCGCCGTCCAGTTTTCTCCGTCCATCGAGATCTCAACGACCACATCTTGGGACCCGAAACCGATGACCGTTTCAATTCCCTGGTTTGAGTTCCAAACCCACATTTCGTGCAGCCTATAGGCCTTGTCGAACTCAAACTGAACCCAGGGAGCGGAATCGGTCGGGGCCGACAACCACATGTCTGTTGCAATGATGTTGTGCTGGTCAGCGGCATCCAGGCCGGAACCATCGATGATACCATCCGGCTCCATTCCGGCTGTAAACGAACTCGATGCTGTCACCGCGCTCGGCGTAATGGGATCGGAGAAGGCCTCCGTGGTGAACGCCCAGACAGGACCGGGATAGACCGTCTGATCCGGGGCGGCGTTGACCTCGTCCACACGCCAATAGTAAGTCTGACTGAAATCGAGGATATCAGGTGGCTGGAACCTGGCTTCGCTCTGACCTTCGCTCGCGAGGACACCCATAGGATTGGCCACACTGGCCGCATTGACATCGGCGAAGTTGGCGCCGAAATAGACGTTGTGCGTATTGGCGAACACGCCGGCGACCCAGCCCAGCTCTGCGTCACGCGCCACGTCCAGCACCGACTCCGCGGGGCTGGGGTCTGTCGCGCCGACTCGCTTTCGGAAGACCGGTGGCACGTAGTCGCCCTCATACCAGCGAACGGCGTCCATATAGAAGACGCCGGGGGCAAACTGGACGTGGAAAGTGATAGCCGCCGGGTTGACCCCCCCCGCCGGCATTGGTGGGGTCGTGATGCTGTACTCGGCCCATTCTTCGGTAAACGTAAACTGCTGCTCGCCGTAGCCGGTATAGGGGTTGCCGTCATGCTCCGGCTTGAAATTAATCTGCATCTCGCCCGATTCGGCCTTGAGAAAGGCAGAGAGTGTGTAGGATTTGCCCTGCTCAAACAAGGGGAAGCTCCGATTCTGGACGCCCGCATCCCAGAAATTTGCGCCCGGCGAGTCGACTGAGACTCGAAGCGCGTAGGCCCCTTCGATGGGTCCCTCGGGGACCGCAGCCCCCGTCAACTCCTGCACGATCTCTATGGCGGCACCCGCGCCGCCGTAGCTGGTCCAAGGGGCCAGGACACCGTCCTCAAGGCCCCCATTCTCCAGCAGGTTTTCACCATCTTGAGCGAAGCTTGGACTCCATCCAATGCACACGATCAACAACACTGACGTCAACCAGAATAATCGATTCATCATGATACTGACTCCTTGCCATCAGTCGCAGCGCGACTTGACTCAGTTGACAAACACCTGTCTAACGACAGGGCGCCTCTCCAAGCGGGTAGCGTGCTCCTCACGGTCAGAGCCCGAGGTCAAGAACAACGGACGCTAGACTAGAGAACACATTTATATGCCCAATCCCCCTTTCAATGGCGAATCACCCTGCCTAGATCAAAGGGACCGTTGAGTTTCGGATGATCATGACGGCAGGTTAGCCGTAATTTCTTCTCGTCGAGAAGAACACTGACTTGGGGACCCATCACACCCTGTTTGCGTGGACCGTCGAATCACCCTGACACTGTTTTCGACTTTATCGAACCGAGAGGTTCAGTACAATGAAATTATAGGACGATCCGGGCGATCGCTAGCCCGGAGCGGCAGTGACAAGGGCCTGGGCGATGCCCGGCCATACCTCGGTAGCCTACAATCGGCGAAAAACGCCGGCGAATTGAGCCTCCTCGAAAGTGTCTCTACGGTACGCAAATATATAACAGGGGTATTTTCCCTGAGGCCAGGAAGGGAACGAGACATTGCACGGAATATGTGCTTTCCCGGATAAAACCAAAGGCCGAGTTGTGCTCTCAGCGAGCGTGTGAGGGCGACAAAGCCGGAGACGACTTATCCGAATTTACAGATTGCACTATCGTCCGTTACTGCCGCCAGAAGCGGGAGACTTGCAGTCGCCTTCGGTCAAAACGAACAACTGGTCTGCCTCAACATCTCTGCAGATATCGACGCCACCGCCAATCCAGCGGACTTCAATCCGGTCCACACGGCGGTGCGTTCCCAGTCCAAAGTGGAGTCGCATGCCATAGTGGCTTTGATACCCGCGGCCGCTGTGGACTTCAGCGGTCTGGACCAGATCCCCCGCGACGACCGTGACGCGGGCGCCCACTCCGTCGCGGTTGGTCCGGACACCCCGAAGCCCGACCTGTAACCAATGCCCCTGCTCGCTCGACTCATTCCGTAGCAGCGTGGGCGCGGCCCGAGCATTCAGGACCACGACATCGACATCGCCGTCGTTGTCCAAATCGTCGAAGGCTGCGCCCCGGCTGCGCCCAATGGCCTGCATGCCGTCACCGCTCCGCTCCGAGACGTCAACGAACGTTCCCTCTCCTTGATTCAACAAGAGGACATTGGGCGTGGCCGAGGTGGCCGCGTTGTCGTAGCGCTCGATGTTGTCCTGTACGTGGCCCGTGGCAACGAAGATATCGCGGTCCCCGTCGTTGTCAAAATCGACCAAGCCGGTTCCCCAGGTCACGTAGGCGAAGGTGCCGGTCCCCGCGCCGGTGAGCAGGGTCACGTCCGCAAACAGGCCATCGCCCAGATTCCGATGGAGCGTGGCCAGCTCTTTTGCGTAAGACGTCTGGTAGAAATCGAGCCTGCCGTCGTTGTCGAAGTCGACGCATTCGACGCCCATGCTGGCCTGTTCGCCGCCCTGCACGTC
>JADFHU010000384.1 GCA_022567055.1 Planctomycetota bacterium | reverse complement strand
GGAGCGTGGCCAGCTCTTTGGTGAAAGAGGTCTGGTAGAAATCGAGCCTGCCGTCGTTGTCGAAGTCGGCGCATTCGACGCCCATGCTGGCCTGTTCGTCGCCCTGCACGTCGTAGGCCAGTCCCGCCATCAGACCGACTTCCTCAAACTTCCCGGTTCCGTCGTTTCGAAAGAGATAGTTGGCGTACACGTCATTGGCGACATAGATGTCGGTGTCTCCGTCGTCGTCATAGTCGACACAGATGCTGCCCATGCCCCAGCCGGCGTGTTGGGCGACTCCCGACTCCACGCTGACATCAGTAAATGTGCCATTTCCGTTGTTGCGAAACAGGGTATTCGGCATGGGCGGGAAATCCGTGGGGCCCGCATACTTGGAGATTCCCTGTGAGGTTCGCTGTAGGTGGTTGTCATAGGTGAAACCGAGGTAGTTGGCGACAAAGAGATCCAGATCGCCATCCTTGTCCATGTCGAGAAAACAGGCCCCGGCCCCGACTTTATGGCCATTGGCGACACCGGCCTCTGCCGTCGCATCGGTGAAGGTCCCATCGCCATTGTTTCGGTAGAGCACGTTGGGCCCATAGTTGTTGATATAGAGGTCCAGATCACCGTCGTTGTCGTAGTCGCCGGCAGCGACGCCCAGCCCGAAGCCGCGGTCGCCCACCTTGGCCTGCGCCGTGACATCCGTGAAGCGCCAATTGCCCTCGTTTCGGTAGAGCCTGTTGCTGGCGGCTGCATCCGCCGTAGTTCCTCGGAGCGGCGCACCGTTGAGGAAATAGATGTCGATATCGCCATCTCCGTCGAAATCAAAGAGCGCCAAGCCCGCACTGACCGACTCGACGATGTAGCGGCGGCCACTACTACCGTCCGTGTGGCGAAAGGTGATGCCGCTCTCCCGCGTGACATCCACGAATTGGATGCCTCCCACCGCAGTTTTGCGGCCCCCCAGGGCGCAGACCACCAGAAAAAGTATCAGGCCCCACTTCAAGGTTATCCCACCCATTGCCATTTTGATTTCACCTCTTCAATTGCACAGAATGCAGCAGGCGGACATACGTCTGGTTGCCAGGATCCAAGGCCACCGCCTCTTTCAACGCCGGCAGGGCCATTGCACTGTCCCCGGTGGCGTCGCAGGCCCAACCCAGGACGAAGTAGTTTGCGGCGCTTGCCTCCAGGGACACCGCCTTCTCCGAGAGTCGCCTGGCCTGAGCGAGGTCCTTGCCTAGCTTCAAATAGAGACGGGCCAGTTCTCGATATCCCTCCGGTTTGGCCGGGGCCAGTGTCACCATGGCCCGAAAGGCCTCTTCCGCGTCGTCCATATGCCCAAGATGGGCGGAAAGGATGCCAATCATTAAGTAGGAGCTGGCGGAACTCGGCTGCAGGTCACGCACGCGCCTGCGCATCTGGAGGGATCGGGCCGCCTGCTTCCTCTCTTCGTAGAGAGAGGCCAGTTCGAGGAAGCAGGTGACGTTTTGAGGATCGAGTCCTGCCGCCTGTTTGAAGAGGCGTTCTGCCTTCTCGGGCTGACCTTGGTCTCGGTACATCCGTCCCACGTTGATGTGGGTAATCGCTGCGTTCTTCTGCATGTCGCGAAAGTCATCGAACGCGCGCTTGCGATTCTGGAAATCTCGACGAGACTCGGCCGCCAGTGCCCTAAACCGATCCATATGCTTGGCCGCCTCCGTCTTCTGGCTCATTCGACCGCAGACGGTGGCGAGCCCATAGTGAGCGCTGGCGTAGGTCGGCTCGATCTTGATCGCTTCCCGGTAGTGGTCAACCGCCTTTTCGTAGTCCTCCAGTTGGAGCAGGGCCTGTCCCATCAGGTAGTGGGCAAGACTGGATTTGGGTGCCAGGCGCAGCGCCTGGTGGAGTACGCCCACGGCCTCCTCGTGGCGGCCCAGTTGCATCAGGGCCTCGGCCATGGTGCTGTGCACATTGGGCAGGCGTGGATCCAGGGCCAGGGCCTTTCCATAGTGTGTGACAGCCTCCTCAAACCGGCCCTTTTGCAGCGCATACCAGGCCAGGCTGGCATAGAGGTCGGCCCGGTCCGGGTTGACCTCTAAGGCCCTTTCTCTGAACTTCAACGACTCGATCGCGTTGCCATGTCGATGGAATACATTGGCCATAATGACCAACGCGACCTCGTTGTCGGGAAAATCTTGCAGAAGAAGCCTCGCCAGGCTGATCTCTTCCTCCTTCAGGGCGCGCACCTCTTGCTCGGAATGGAGGGGCGCTTCAACGGGCAACACCACCGGGTCTTCCGTTGCATTCATCGGAAGTGCAGGGGATCTGGGTCCAGATGCCTGAAAGGAGCCGCGGACGAAATAGAGGCCTGCGCTAATTGCCAGGCAGAGCGCGGCGATCCCGCCCAGCCAGAGCAGGCGCCTCCCTGTAACCGGGGAGGCGTGACGCGTCGGCAGAGGCTTCTTCACCCTCCTCCGACTTGGTTTTTGCTGCTGCTTACTCACGCGGGGACCCGTCCGAATACCGTTTTGGCCGCAGTGCCAAAAGACCGCCGTACCGACGTCCGTCTGAACGAGATTAGAGCAAACAAAGCCGTTGCCCGCAAGGTCATAGCGATTTGAAGGCGGTATCCAGAAGGAGGGCTAAGTCCGGAGCCGGTGTATTCGAGGAACTCGTTGATGACACTGTAGCAAAATCGGCTGTGCCATGTCAAAGGACCAGGATTTGAGACGAAAAAGGGTCTGTGCCGCCCAGGCACAGACCCTTGGTCTTTGGGAGTTGTCAAGAACTCACCTGGACCCAATGAGTGTCCAGGTCATTTCCTGCCGGTCTCTTTAAACTCAGAGACCTTCTGTCACTTGATCACGGCAATGGCATCGACAATCGTGCCGTCTTCCCGTTGTGCAATCTCGAGGGTGTGGTTCCCTGCGGAGAGGGTGAAGTCCACCACCTGGTTGCCGTCGTCATTGCTGTGCACTTCGTCCCAGTGCCAGGTGTCGCCGGGTTGGATCTCGTTAAATCGTACCCAGCCACTGGCGTGGTTGCCGGTATTGGTCGTCATCCCGGAAACCCGGACCCAGAAGGAATCGTTCCCTCCGGCAATGAGCACTCGAAATGCGAGCCGGTACACGCCGTCTGCTGGGACATCAAAGGAATACGTGGCCACGCCATCGGCCGGAGGATTGGCGTTTTGATCACCAATGAGATCGTCGGTGCCGATATGCGCGGCGCCGGAGGCCTTTGGATCACCAATGAACTCTTTCATGGGCGGCGTCAGGGCGCCCGATTCGGCTTCGAACCACGTCACCACCTGCTCGGAACTCGCCGCAGGGGCATTCCTGTACAGCTCAATATCATCGACGTAGAACACGCCCTGCGCGCCGGCCCCTTCGATGCCGATGGTGAGAGACCTCACGGCCGAGAGGTCCGCTCCCAGCGCCGTCAGGTCGATGTTCCACTGGGTCCATACATCCCACGCGGGCGGCAGCGCCGAGTCATCACCAGGATACATGACCTTGGTGTCATTGATCTTGACATAGAGTCGACCATTGCCCGCATTGTCGACACCTCTGCTGAAATAGAGCACGAGGGTCGAAATGCCACCCCGGGTCCAATCCTGGGCCTGATCGAATGTCCGGGTCACCTCGGAGACCGGAGCAGAACTGTTGTCAAACCAGATGGGCAGGGAATTGTTCCCGCTGTTCACGATGCCCGACTCCGGAGCGAAAATGCCGACATTCGGACTCGCCCCAACTAAGGCACCATTGTTTGCCGAATCCTCGAATCCGTCGATCCATGTCGCCCAGATCTCAAAGAACTCTTCGTCCTTGTAGATCTCCATGTCGTCGACCCCAATGGTATCGGTGGTGGTGAAGCTCCAGGCTGTTCCCGTCCAGGTACTGGGATCCATCGCCTCATTGACCTCATCGACCCGCCAGGTGTAGCTCTGGCTCAATTCCAGATCCATTGACGACGACTCCAAGCTGCCGCCGGTGACGCTCTCTGCCAGCGTCATGCTCTCGGCATCGGTGCCAACGTAAACCTCGTGTTGGCCCGCATCCCGCCCGCCACGCCCCCAACTGAGGGCGACATCGGGAGCAACGCCGGTCGCGCCGTCCGCCGGATCGGGCCGGGTCGCTAGGGTCGGAATGGTGTAGAACCGCACTTCACTCAGGCTGGCCTGGGGGGCAATGCCGTGCACGCTGTTAATAGTAATGCGGACCTGCTGGGCAGCGACACCACCGAAATCGACGGTATTGTTGTGTGCATATCCCCCTGTACCCGGGGCTTGGGCCAGCGGCCCGACACCGTCCAGAGCGGTCCAGTTTTCGCCGTCCAAAGAGTGTTCGATGACAACATCTTTGCCGCCGAAACCCACGAAGCTCTCGATGAGCTGATTGGAGTTCCAGATCCAAAGCTCGTGCAGCTTGTACACTCGGTCGAATGCGAACTCGATGGTGGCCGGGATACCGCCGCTGATCCACATGTCGCCGGCGGAGGATCCGTGGAGATCACCCGATAAACCGGAGCCGTTCACAGCATTCTCGGCCAGAGAAACGCCGAATGAGCTGGAGGCCGTGGTCGTGACATTCGTGATGGGGATTGAAAAAGGTTCAACGGTAAAGCTCCAAACTTCACCGGGGAGAACTGCGAAGTCAGGTGCCCCATTGACCTCATCCACGCGCCAGTAGTAAGTTTGATCGAACTCGAGTCGACCCGTGTCCACACTGAGGGCTTCCTGATCCTGGCTAACCTGGACCCCTCTTGGATCTGTTCTTGAAGCAGCGCTCACATCGTCAAAGCTCGCCCCGAAGTACACATCGTGGGTTGCCGCAAATTCTCCGGGCATCCAACTCAAGGTCGTTTCTCGATTGATATCCGGCCCATTGTTTGGCGGGCCCACGATTACCGCCGGTGTCGTATCACCGGTCATGGCCTGCAGAAGTCCATCTTCATCCAGGGCCTCGTTGTAGATGCGGGCCTCGTCGATGGTGCCGACAAAGGTTTCGTTGTTGGTAGAATCAACACAGCCAATCGTCACAGGGGTATCGTTCGCGCTCTCTCTAAAAGTAACATTCCCCGTTGAAACTTCCCCAGCATTGATATACTGTGTTGCGACGCCATCGGCCCAGGTCAGGGCGACGTGAATCCACTCATTCGCATGGGGTTCAAGGTAGGTATTGTTCCACCACAATCCCGTGCCCCCTCCACTAAAATCGGCTCGAAACAGGAGAGCATTGGCTGGCGTGGCCTCCCAGAACCACTTGATAGTGGCGCCGGTAGTACTCCAGCCTAGACGTTTACCGATGATGCCCTGGTGTGCGGTGCTATGCCCCTGGCCCTCCCACTTAATCCAGGCGGCTAGGGTCATTTCATTGGTACCTCCCGTGGGATCGAGCGGGCCGATGACGATTCTCTCGCCGGTCGTGTCAAAGCGCACACCACCTGCCTTGAAACCGTCCACCCACTCGACGGCACCGTTAAACACGCCGTCATTGCCGTTCCCAGTAACGTCCGCGGTGTCCGTTCCCTGGCCTTCTTCAAACGGCCAGTAGCCAATCAGATCGGCGAAGGCGTTTCCAGCACTAACGCCAAAGACCAGACCGACAACGACAAGAACCTTGTTGATTTTCTGCATGGTCATTCTCCTTCAAGCTAAATAACACTCACTACGTCATGGCGCTATTGCAAACACCACTGCGATTGGCGCGGAGACCGGTCCGGCCAAATGCAAGAATATCGATTGCCCGGTAACGGGATTCTTGACCCATTTCCGCGGAAGTTTTAGCTTTGAGATCCTGATTGGTCCCGAACCCACCTTCCTGAGTCTAACGCTCTCCAAGCCATTTCAGACTGGTTGGACAAGCGAAGAGACTGATATTTTCGAATCAACGAAACTAGCCGAAGAGCGGCCAGTATCCGACTGAATGGACAAGGATTAGTATAATTCGAGACCGGCTGAAAATCAAAATAATCTGCAACCAGCCCTGACAAGAAGCAAA
>JADFHU010000383.1 GCA_022567055.1 Planctomycetota bacterium | reverse complement strand
GAAACAGGCCAGGAACACGGCGTGTCTGGCCAATCTCAAGCATTGGGGCCTTATATTTAAGATGTATACAGATGACAATGACGGCAAGTTCTACGGGGCCTGGTCAACGGGACAGCAAGGGCATGTTTGGATCGGGGCGCTGCGGTATCTCTATCAAGACAAGGAAATCAATTTCTGTCCCTCGGCCCGAAAAACTGGGGCGGATAACGCAGTGCAGGGGGGCGTATTTGAAGCCTATGGCGTTTTTTCTGAGGGTGACACACGGGTCGGATATCCGGGATTGGCAGGCAGTTACGGCATCAATGACTGGGTAGGCAATCCTGCTGAGGCCCGTAATCCCAGCGGCATCATCGGCAATCCCTCCATGTATTGGGCCCGGCCCGACGTAAAGCAGGCCCATAACATCCCCTTGTTCCTGGATGCCATGTGGTTGGGCGGCATGCCCCAACATACAAACACGCCGACCCCTACTGAGGACCGCACGGGCTTCGGCCAAGGGGGCCATGTGAACCGTTACTGCCTCAATCGACATGAGGGATACATTAATGCCGTGTTTGTGGATTTTACCGTGAGGAAAGTGGGCCTCAAGGAACTCTGGACCCTGAAGTGGAATAGGCAATTCGACACCCATTACGCCGAGACAATGAAGTGGCCCGATTGGCTGGCACGACTTCCGCATTGAGCCACGACCCTAGAACGACACACGCTCACTCGGAGTGCGGCTTACCGGCCGCAAGCAGATCAATGAAGACCGTGCCCTTGGCAGCACTGGGCGCACCACCCGACTACCCCAGTCCGACCGTCATCTAGTGCATTATTTCCCTGTCCGGAGACCGAGGTCTTACCGTCTGGCGAGAAAGCGACCCAGGTGGCCTGCTCGGTCTCTCCGTCGAGCCGATGCAACTGCTTTCCGCTACTCACACTCCATAAACGAACCGTCCCGCCGTAACCGGTCGATGCCAACGTCTTACCGTTTGGAGAAAACGCCAACGAAGTCTCGTCCCAATGCATCCGCCGGGCGGGAAGGAATTTGGCGCTAATGTCTCCGAGGTCCCACAACTTCACCGTGTGGTCCCAACTACCGGAAACCAGTCTTGTTCCATCGGGAGAGGACGCCATGCAACTAACCCAATCCGAATGTCCTCAAAGGGTGGTTAACAACGTGCCGGAATTCACGTTCCACAGCTTCACCGTTTTGTCCAATCCCGCGACCACCAAATGCCTGCCATCGGGCAAAAACGTGAGAGATGAGACGCGACTCCTCCTGGATGTCAGTTGCACGATCGGTAGGCTTGTATCGGCGACATCCCATACCTTCACCGTGTCGGCGATTTCGCCCGTGGCGAAGGTCTTACCATCGGGGGAAAATGCCACCACGACCCATGCGAACTTAGGGATCGGCAATAAATAAGTTGGACAATTTGGGGTCCAAGTGTGCCTCATATTTGGTCGCGCCCGATTGAGCAAAACCACAGGCGTAGCCGTTCTACGTCGCGGATTTTGCGATTGAGAAGCGATCAAAGATGGGGTGCAATTGGGCATTCAAAAGTCCAAGTTATTTCTTGCCGGTCCCTTAGGTGCCACTTATGGCTTCCATCCCGGTCCTCGCACTACTCGCCCTGGTGTCGCGCCGGTATGCTCACCATCCTTCAGAACCCGAACGCCATTCACGAACACCTGGAGCATTCCAGTTGAGTATTGATGGGGCTGTTCAAATGTGGCGTGATCCTGGATGGATTCTGGATCAAATACTACGACGTCAGCGAAGTAGCCCTCTTTAATCATGCCACGTCTCTCAATTTTGAGATTGGTAGCCGGGAGAGATGTCATTCGTCGGATGGCTTCCGGCAGTGAGATGACTTTTTCCTCTCGCACATATTTGCCCAGTAGCCGGGCAAAATTCCCGTAGGCCCGGGGATGAGGATTGCTCTTGAGAAAAACCCTCTCGGGCGCTAACGACCCCGCGTCTGATCCTAAGCTCACCCAGGGCTGAGCGATTTTTTTGCGAATATTGTCCTCCGCCATAATAAAATAGACAGCGTCCACCCGACTGCCGTCCTCGATTACCAGATCCATGGCCGTTTCCTCCGGAGATTTACCCCGCATGACCGCCACTTCCGCCAGAGTCTTGCCCGTGAGTGGTTTTAATGCATCATTCTTAAACCCCACCAGCAGCACCTTATCAGCCGACCCCGCCGCCAGGTAGAGATTCTCCCAGTCATCGGTAGGCGTGGACATTTCACGTTTGAGTCGGCGACGGATGACCGGATTCTTCAGCCGATTGGCCCAGGCATCATAACCGCCTTCCTGCACCCACGGCGGCATGGCCGCATTCAGGCCGGTGGCCCCTGCGACATAGGTATAGATGTCGGCAGAAATAGACAGACCCTCGGCACGGGCGGCTTCAACTCTCTCAAACACCTTCTCCAGCTTGCTCCAATTGGCCCGGCCTGCTGCTTTCAGATGGTATATTTCTGCCCGAATCTCCGCTTCCCGGGCGATCGTGATCAACTCATCTACCCCTTCGAGCAACCGGTTGCCCTCGCTACGTATGTGCGAGATGTACATCCCGTCGTACTCAGCGGCAGCCTTGGCCAGTTCGATGAGTTCATCGGTTTTGGCATAAAAAGCGGGAGCGTAAATCAACGAAGAGCCCACACCCAAGGCGCCGTCTTCCATCGCTTGGACGACCAGCCCACGCATCCGCTCCAGTTCCTCCGCGGTAGGCGGCCGATCCTCATAGCCGATTTCATGAATGCGTACCGTGGTGGCGCCCACAAAAGAAGCGACGTTCGGTGAAACACCCCGTGCAACCAAATAGTCAAGGTATTCCGCCAGGGTCGTCCACTCGATATCGAACTTGATATCTCCCTGTTGATCGGTCTCCACCGCTTTCATTTTCTCGTTGAGCGGTCCCATTGACCAACCTTCACCAAATACCTCCAGCGTGACACCTTGGCGGATGTCGCCTTGGGAGCGTCCATCTTCTATGAGTGATACAGTTGCCCAACTGAGCATGTTGATAAACCCCGGTGCAACGGCCAGGCCCTCGGCGTCTATCTCCAGCTTGGCTCGGGTGTTCTCTAAGGTACCGACTGCGGCAAGGGTATCTCCTTGAATCGCCACATCTCCTACAATTGGATCTCCACCGCTTCCGTCGTATAGGGTACCATTGCGAATAATAACGTCGTATTCAGTCGCCGGAGAACAGGCGGTCATCGCGATGGTCACATAGCCGATTAAGGCTACCAGTATTTTCCGCATAGCAATATCTCCGATACATGTCTAGCGTTATGGTACGCGAGTTATTCCCTGATAGCCCTTTGCAGCAGATTGTGAGTGATACGCTGCACGCGTTCGTCGGGGCCGTGGGGACGCGTCCAGTGCGACCAGGGGATCATGTGCCCGGGTGGACGCGACAGATCCTGGCACCAAAAAATGGTGGCGGCGTTAAAAACGAAGTTGTTCTTCGGGCCGGGATAGATCGTCGCAGTCCAATGCTGAGGCCGCACACCGCCTTGCAGGGCCGTCCCCTCGGCGACAACCTCCAGACCCTCGATATCAGGCGGTGGATCGCCGTGGTATTCCCAACCGACCAGGCCGGGAATGCGATCGTTTTTTTTCATACCCGTGCCATCGAACATCCAATGCTCCGGCTTGACCGCGATCCAGTCGCCGGCTCCGTTGACGGGACTCACGTTGCGGGCTCCCATCAGATAACCTTCGTCCGGTCCCCGGTGAGGGAACGGGCCATGTTCCTTCTCACGCTTGACCGCATACTGATAATCCCCTCCGTACGGTCCGCCCCGGAATATAATGCGCTTAGGCCGGCCATCGGTGCTGGCTCGGAAGGGACTCACCCAACAGACGGCATTGCCCGAGAAGAACAACAGATTCACCCCGGCATCGCGCATCCTCACGACGCTGTCATACTGCCGGATGTCCCAATACTCGTCGTGGCCGACGCTCAGGAATGCCTTGCATTTCAGTCCGCGTTCAGGGCTGATCATATCACTGTTGGAACAGTACGTGACGTCGTAACCGTTTTGCTCCAGCCAGTAGGCGAATGGGAATTCGAAGCACAGCCATTCGCCGGAACCAACGGACTGTGGATTCTCGTAGATCTGTGCGTATTTGGCATAGGGTCGGTCGAAACTCACGTCCGCCCATGGCCCCTGATTTCCCTTAGGGTGTGTATAGACCGAGTACTTATCAGGCCAGCGGTTGTAAGCCTGCCAAGTGTTGTCCGAGCATTGAAACAAGATGTCCGCCGGACGATCGTCACGCACGATGAAAACGACATAGCTCTGCCAAGGCGCCTGGGCCGGATCTTCGGTTAACAGTGTCAGCCGTCCCAGATAGACGCCGCTCACCCAATCTTCGGGAATGCTGAGTGTTACTGTGGGCCGCCAACGACACTCGTGCAGTTGCTTTGCACCCATCGTAGGCGTCGGCTGCGATTTGCCGTCAAACGGTCCCAACGTCGTCATCAGCCGCGCAGCGCGGCCACCATAGTAGCCCGTGCGGAAGATCTCGATCAGGAAACGCTCCGGCGACTTCGTTGAAACCATGATGTCGATCGACTCGCCCGCCGCAACGCTCTGCTTCGAACAGTATCCTTCGATCCAGGGCGACCGAAAGCCTCCACGTTTGTCGAGTCGCACGCGCGTGAGTTGCCAGTCGAGCGCCCCCGCCCTGGCGTTCTCGCGGGGAATCACCCGCGATTTAGCCATCCTCTGGTGTGCCTTGGTCGACTGCCGGGCCTGTGCTCGACTGGCAGACAGAGAACCCGCCAAACCCGAAAAAGAAGCCACTGCGGCTCTCTTCAACAAGTCCCGTCGTCCTAATTCATCCCGGCTTGCATCAGTCATGGTCGCGTTCTCCTACGAAAACAGATGGGGTGACTCATTGCTCTCATTGTTTTTGAGACAATAATAGCCCCTAAAATGGCGTGACATCCAAGGGAACTCTATGTAAGAACTTGGCTTAATTTGGTCCGACCCCGTGACCAGTACTAAACTTTCGAGTCGGCCTGGTAGACATTGATATCCAATTCGTTTTCGCTCTTGGCGATCAACAATGAAACCATCGCATCGCCGGTAACGTTCAGAGTTGTTCTTGCCATATCAAGTATTCGGTCTATGCCAGCCATGATGGCCACACCCTCCATGGGCAAACCAACAGAACTTAAAACAAGTGACAGCGTGATGAGTCCCGCTCCCGGCACACCCGCCGTCCCAATGGATGCCAATGTTGACGTCAATACGATAGTCGTGTAATTGGAAAAGGTCAGCTCTATACCATATGCCTGTGCAACAAATAAGGCGGCGATCCCTTGATAGAGCGCTGTGCCATCCATGTTGATGGTTGCTCCCAGGGGCAAAACGAAGCTGGAAATACTTTTCGAAACGCCAAGATTCTTCTGGGTACACCTGAGCGTCGCCGGCAGGGTTCCCGAACTGCTTGTTGTTGTGAAAGCCACTGCCTGGGCGTCGAGAATACCCTTGAAGAATCGTATGGGGTTAAGCCGTCCCAGCAGGGCGATGCAGCCGCCATAGGTTAAAAGAGAATGAATCAAACAGCCGAGATATACGCCAAGTATAACCTGCATGAGCGGCCGCAAGACGGCCAAGCCATATTTCCCGGCAACCCACGCCATTAGGGCAAAAACACCATACGGCGCCATTTCCATGATGAGTGCAGTCATCTTGTACATGACCTCAGCAAAGGCCTCAAACAAATTGGCGATCGGCGTGGCTTTTTCGCCGGCAAGATTTATAGCAAGCCCGAGGAATATTGAGAATACGATAATCTGTAATACGCTCCCCGACGCGAATGAGTAGACGGGGTTTGATGGAACCAAATTTACAAGGGTATCAACAAGGGAGGGCGCTTCTACTGGAGCTGCCTGGTCTACCGCCTCAAGACCAAGCCCTGCACCTGCACCCGGTTGCAACCATGTCCCT
>JADFHU010000382.1 GCA_022567055.1 Planctomycetota bacterium | reverse complement strand
CCGGTTATCATGTTCAGACGCTCGTCGACGACGACCTGTTCGTGCTCAGTGACTTGATGGCATGCCCCCATCTCTTCCAAGTTTTCGGCGTCGGCTCCCGCGGCCCCCACCGTCAGTCTAGGCGACTCCTTCCCAAAGATCCGGGCCAGGATGACGGGAGAGATGCAGATGGCTGCGATAGGTTTGCCGGCCCGATGGACCTCTTGAAGGGCCGCCTGTACCTCTCCATTCACCTTCATGTTGACACCCGAGACGGCATAGTCAGAGAGGTTCTTGGCCGCGCCGAACCCACCAGGCAAGATCAAGGCGGCCAGGTCCTTGACGCTCTCGGCCGTTAGCGGGGACACACGCCCTCGCGCGATGCGCGCGGATTCGACCAACACGTTGCGCTTCTCTCCCTCCATCACCTGGCCGCTGAGATGATTGACCACGTGCATCTGCTCGATGTCCGGGGCCAGGCAGACGGCTTCCAAGCCATGCCTGTCCAGCGCCACCAAGGTGGCCACCGCCTCGTGGACCTCGGAACCATCAAACACGCCACAGCCCGACAGGATGACGCCGACTCTCTGACTCATGGGACGCGTCTAGCTCACCGCACAGGTCATGTCTTGCCCGCAACACTGCGGGGATTTGATCTTCCCATGGCCGTTGGGGCATTTCGAGATACGGACTTCGGATCCGTCATCCAGCTTCAGCATATCATCAACGAGTGGTGCATCGCACTTCGCACAGGTCGCATTCACGCCCATGCCACACTTCGGACATTCGTATGTCGCCATTTGATTCCCCTTATGGTGTTGAAGGTTGGTGATTGTTACGATCAAGGTCAGCATCATGCAGAATTGTGCACCATTATTCAATGACTTTTTCTCAAATTCGAGAGATTCGGCCCTGTCTGAACGGCCGAACACGAAGGCGAAAGGATCCTGACCTGCTGCTCTTTCGGTGCGGCGGGCCGAGGCTCTGTCGGAAAACTTGCTCGTCGGCCCGAGAGCGAGCAATTTTTTCGCCTGGCAAAGACGGCGAAGCAGGCGATGTTGGTTCTATCGTCGATGCAGCCGGATGCAGCCAGGCGGAGAAAGGGCCGCTCGAAGCCAGATCGAGTTTTCCGACATAGCCCTATTCGTGAGTCCGGCGTCTCGCCTCCCAGCACTCAGAGGCAAAACGTCGGTTTCCCTCTCTAAGGGAACGGCAAGAAATAACTTGGACTTTTGAATGCCCAATTGCACCCCATCTTTGATCGCTTCTCAATTGCAAAATCCGCGACGTAGGACGGCTACGCCTGTGGTTTCGCTCAATCGGGCGCGACCAAATATCGGGCACACTTGGACCCCAAATTGTCCAACTTATTTCTTGCCGATCCCTAAATACCTGAAGCAGCCTGTTACGATGCGTTTCGATAAAGACACGGTTGGTTGTTTCAAGTCCCTATCCGAGAAGACTGGGATCCCCTATCAGACCCTGATCAATCTCTATCTGCGGGATTGCGCCATGAATCAACGCAAGCTGCACATGAAATGGGCGACATAGATTCCTGCGAACCGGGTAGGCGCCTGGTTCAGAACCATGCTCGTGACTAGGTGTCAGTCTGCCTCGCGACCTTCGGTGTCATGGTCAGCGAAGCGATCCTCGTTGTGTAATCAATAACCCCACCGAACCAATTTGTTGTTTCGATCACGACAACGACAACGATTCTTAGCTCGACTCGGTAGGCAGTGATCTAATTCCAAACCGACAGCCGACCACTGACTACCCAAACTGATTACTGACCACTGTTTACTGGTCACCGATCACTGATTACTGAAAAGTGGTATGCTATTCCCCACGAACGTACCCTAGAGGTAATCAACTCCCTCATGAACCCTGCATATGAAAGGCGACTAGGATGGAAAACACTCAGAATCAATGCTCGCGGCGCGATTTTGTGAAGACCTCGGCGGCCCTGTCGTTGGGGACCATGGGACTGATGGGGACCCGGGCCCATGCCGCCGGTTCCGATACCCTGCGTGTCGGCCTCATCGGCTGCGGAGGCCGCGGTAGAGGTGCGGCCACCAACATCTTGGATGCGGCGCGGGGGGTAGAGCTATATGCATTGGGCGATCTGTTTCCGGAGCCGCTGGATAGGGCCTTCCGGCAGCTCTCCCAGCCGCGGCCCGATAGCCCGATGGCAAAAATGGGCAACAAGAGCAATCTCGACCGCGAACGTTGTTTCGTCGGATTCGATGCCTACCAAAAGGTGATAGCCTGCGGCGTCGACGTCGTCTTGATGGCAACGCCGCCCCATTTTCGACCCATCCACCTGGAGGCAGCAGTGCAAGCCGGTAAACACAGTTTCGTCGAAAAGCCGGTGGCGGTGGACCCGGTGGGCGTGCGGTCGGTGATCGCCACCTCCTCGCTGGCCCGGGAGAAGAATCTGGCCATCGTAGCGGGTACACAGCGGCGACACAGCAATCCCCACCTGGAGACCATCAAACGAATTCATCGGGGCGATATCGGCGAGGTCGTTGGCGGACAAACCTATTTTCTCATTCACAATACGCCCTGGCTGGGCAAGCACCGACGGGAACGCCTACCGGAGTGGTCTGACATGGAATGGCAGTGTCGCTGCTGGTACTGGTTCAACTGGCTCAGCGGTGATCACATTGCCGAGCAATTCGTCCACAGTCTGGACTTCATGAACTGGGCCATGGGCAGCCACCCGGTGAGTTGCATAGGCGTCGGCGGCCGAGAGGTCAGGAAGGGGACGGACTACGGCAACATCTATGACCATTTCACCATCGAGTATGAGTATCCGGGGGATGTGCGTATCTCGGCCATGTGTCGGCAGATCGATTCTTGTACGAACCGGATTTCAGATCGGGTGATTGGAACGGAAGGGTCGGCCCACCTCGGTGGCAGTACAGCAACTATCCAGGGCGCCCGCCCCTTCCAATACGAGGGTCCCAATCACAATCCCCAGGTTGCGGAACACGCCGACATGATCGCCAGCATCCGTGCCGGTCGCCCCCTGAATCACGGAAAACGCATTGCCGAAAGCTCTCTGACCGCGATCATGGGTCGCATGAGTGCCTATACCGGCCGGGCCCTGAAGTGGGACTGGGCCCTGAAGGCCTCCAAGCTGGATCTAAGCCCAGCCAGCTACGAATTCGGCGATTTGCCCGTGCGGCCCATCGCGGTGCCGGGTGAGACTAAACTGATTTAGAATGATACGGGGCTCCTAAGTTCATCGTCTTGCCACCGTGGAGTAGTTCTTGACAGGACCTTTCAAAAACGCATAGGATCATACCCATGAAAAAACTAATGATACTCACCACCATTGTGCTGTTCGCGTTATCTCCGGTCTTTGGCGCGCCCAGCGTCAGGCGCTACCTCTATATCAGCTCCCCCGACGGTGCCCAATCTCAGGGACGCTCCCAGGCCGGTATCCTGATTTTCGACATTGATAACGGACATGAATTTGTCCGCAGAATTGATATCCCCATCTTTGCAGAGGGGCTCCGTGGATTTACAGGCAACGCGACCAACCACTGCGTGTATTATTCGACGACCAATCGTCGACTGGGTTGTTTCGATATCGAAAAGGATACCGTGGTTTGGGAGCAGGAGTACAAGGCCGGCTGTGACCGGTCATCGATTACGCCGGATGGGAAAAAAATCTATGCGCCCACCGGTTTCTGGTATGTAGGAGAGGATGCCGGTCTCTTGGTGGTCGATGCAAAGGATGGCAAGCTTCTGAAACGACTCACCGTGGGTCCAAAAGCTCACAATAGCATCGTGAGTCTCGACGGACGTTTCGCCTATCTCGGTACGGACACGATGTTGACGGTCTTTGACACGAGCAACGACAAAGTCGTTCATCAAATCAAGGATGTCGGTGAACGGGGTGTCTTTCCCTACACCATCAATAGCAAAAACACGATCGCTTATGTCTGCCTAGGGAATCACGTTGGTTTTGATGTCGTCGACCTCATTGGGGAAAAGGTGCTCCATCGTGTGTTTGCGGGTGATGAGCCCATCGAACATCGTACTCACGGCGCAGGGCTCACGCCCGATGAAACGGAGTTGTGGATCAGTGATCAGCAGGGCAAGAAGTTGTTTATCTTCGATGCGACACAGATGCCTCCCAAGGCCAAGGGACATGTCGATTTGTCTCAAGGCGGACATGGTTGGGTTTGTTTTAGTCTAGACGGAAAGTATGCGTGGAGCCACACACCGGATGTCTTCGATGTCAAAACCAAGAGACTCGTCGCCACCTTGAGAGATGAAAGTGGCAAGCCGGTGAGTAGCTCAAAGTTTATTGAAGTGCATTTTCTTGATGGCAAAGTGGTGAAGATGGGCAATGAATTTGGTTTGGGGCGTAAGGAATAAGGCTCGTCGTCTCCTTAAGGACTCTTGAGGAGCTCCTCAACCGTCCAGTAACCGCTGTGGTCTCGGGTGGCCTGTCGGACTTGCTTAACGGTGTCCGGAGAGATGGGTGGCAGTGAATTGCCGAGATGAGATCGAACGTAGGACAGCGTGGCAGCGATTTCTTCGTCGCTCAAGATGGGCCCAAAGCTGAGCATCTCCAAATTGTAGGTCTTGCCTTTGACTTCAATGGATCCTCGTAGGCCGTGTAGCACAATCTTTATGATGCGCGTTTCGGGTCCCGCGACCCAATTTGAACCTGCCAGAGGAGGCGGTCCATTTTCCTGTCCCGTTCCATCCAACTTATGACAGGCGGCGCAGTAGCTTTGGAATCTACTTTTACCCAACTCTAGATTGGGTTGGTAGGCATCTTGAGAATCGACTTCACAACCCACCAGGCAGGAGATTCCAGCCAGGCCAAGTGCCCAGAGAACAGGAAGACAGGATTCAAAGATTCTATGCATGAATGGAACAGCTTATCAAACGTTCCTTGGGACTGCAAATACCATATCGCACTTGTACCGAAGTATCGCACGAAGGCATTGCATGGCAAGACGCGGTGTCAAGCATGTAGAAACCCTCCGAATCCATTCGGAAGATGGTTGACAAGCGATCTTCTAAGCTTCAGGGGATTCAAACTTCCTCATTACTTCCAGGGCAAAATCTCGCTGCTCGGGTGGGAGTGGATCGAGCTTGGTCGTATCTTCAGTATCCAGGATGTCAGCAACCAACGTGAAAACCGCAAACTCTTCCGGCGCCTTAGCCCAGTCTTGCACGAGTCGTCTGACGGCGTATATCCAGACCTTCTCGCCTTCGGGCTCGGCTAGAGCGGCGAGTAATTCTACAAGCCGTGCAGACCGTTCCTTGATGTCGAGTTGTGTAAGCCAGGTATTCAGCGCGGCTGTCACGTCATCATCGTCCTTCTGATTCGGATGCGCAATAACACAATGTAAAATCGCGTTTGCTGCTTCAACGCAAGCCTCAGATGGTGCACCTGACAACCCCAAGACCCTGATCCAGTCGGCGAGCGAAGCATCCGTTTCTCCCTTCTTATTTCTTTGCTGGCCCCGATTGAACAGGGCTTTCGCGACTTGATCAACGGGCGCGTCGGACAGTTCAACGACCGCGGTGTAATCCTCAATCGCTCCTGCAAAGTCCTGCTGCCTGCCTTTGGTAACGCCTCGATTGACCAGGGCTTTCGCCACTTGATCAACGGGCGCGTCGGGTAGCTCGATAACTGCGGTGTAATCCTCAATCTCACCTTGAATGTCCTGCTGGCTGCCTTTGGTAACGCCTCGATTGACCAGGGCCTTCGCCACTTGATCAACGGGCGCGTCGGGTAGCTCAATAACTGCGGTGTAATCCTCAATCGCACCTGCAAAGTCCTGCTGCCTGCCTTTGGTAATGCCTCGATTGACCAGGGCCTGCGCCACATGATCAACGGGCGCGTCGGGCATTTCAATGACTGCGGTATAATCCTCAATCGCACCTTGAATGTCCTGCCGCATGCCTTTGGCAACACCCCGATTGACCAGAGCTTTCGCGACACGTTTGACATTCTTAGGCGATGAGGTGACTATCCTGTC